>JAYSVE010000429.1:0-1749 GCA_043718725.1 Methylibium sp. | reverse complement strand
CGATTTCCGGCACGGCATCATGGTGGTGGACCCGGGCACGCGGGCCGTGACGCCCCTGCTGGAGCGCGGGCAGCTGGATCGCTTCAAGGGCCTCAACGACCTGGTGTTTGCCGACAACGGGGATCTGTACTTCACCGACCAGGGCCTGACCGGCCTGCACGACCCGACCGGCGCGCTGTACCGGCTGCGCGCCAACGGCCAGCTCGACAAACTGCTGGGCAACATCCCGAGCCCGAACGGGCTGGTGCTGAACGCCGCCGAGAACACCGTCTACGTCAACGTCACCCGCGCCAACTGCGTCTGGCGCGTGCCGATGCTGGCCGATGGCACGCCGTACAAGGTGGGCGTGTTCATCCAGCTCTCGGGTGGCGGGGGCGGGCCCGACGGGCTGGCCGCCGACGCCGACGGTGGCCTGGCCATCGCCCATGTCGGCATGGGCACGGTGTGGCTGTTCAGCGCGCTCGGCGAACCGGTGTTGCGCATCCGCTCTGCCGCGGGCCAGGCCACGACCAATGTCGCCTACGGCGGCGCCGGCAACCAAAGCCTGTTCATCACCGAGTCCGAATCGGGCTCGATCCTGTGCGCCGATGTGGCCGTGCCCGGCCGGCCGATGTACTCCCACGCGTGACCCCTGCGCAGTCCTCTCACCCGAGATCCACGATGTCCACCGACCCCCAGCGCGACGCCGCCACAGCACCGATCCATCCTGACGCCGACGCGACCGGCCTGGCCAAGGGACTCACCCACTACGGCGACCGCGGCTTCTCGATGTTCCTGCGCAAGGCCTTCATCAAGGGCGCCGGCTACACCGATGCGGTGCTGGACAAGCCGGTGATAGGCATCACCAACACCGGCAGCGCCTACAACCCCTGCCACGGCAACATGGCGCAGCTGATGGAGGCGGTCAAGCGCGGCATCATGCTGGCCGGCGGGCTGCCGATGGACTTCCCGACGATCTCGATTCACGAGAGCTTCGCGCAGCCCACCAGCATGCTCACGCGCAACCTGATGTCGATGGACACCGAAGAGATGATCGGCGCCCAGCCGATGGACGCGGTGGTGCTGATCGGCGGCTGCGACAAGACCGTGCCGGCGCAGTTGATGGGCGCGGCGTCGGCCGGCATCCCGGCGATCCAGCTCGTCACCGGCTCGATGCTCACCGGCTCGCACCGCGGCGAACGGGTCGGCGCCTGCACCGACTGCCGGCGCTATTGGGGGCGGTTTCGCGCCGGCGAGATCGACGCGGCCGAAGTCGGCGCGGTCAACAACCAGCTCGTCGCCAGCGTGGGCACCTGTTCGGTGATGGGCACGGCCAGCACCATGGCCTGCATCGCCGAGGCGCTGGGCATGACGGTGCCGGGCGGCGCATCGCCGCCCGCCGTCACCGCTGACCGCATCCGCGTGGCCGAGCAGACCGGCACGCTGGCCGTGCAGATGGCGCGCGAGCGCCTGACGATCGACAAGGTGCTCACCGCCAAGGCCTTCGAGAACGCGATGCGCGTGCTGCTGGCCATCGGCGGCTCGACCAACGGCATCATCCACCTGACGGCCATCGCCGGGCGCATGGGCTTCGAGGTCGACCTCAAGGCGCTCGACCGCATGGGCCGCGAGACCCCGGTGCTGCTGGACCTCAAGCCCTCGGGCCGGCACTACATGGAGGACTTTCACGCCGCCGGCGGCATGCCGACGCTGCTGCGCGAGCTGAAACCGCTGCTGCACCTCGATGCCCTGACGGTGACCGGCCGCACC
>JAYSVE010000428.1:0-9808 GCA_043718725.1 Methylibium sp. | reverse complement strand
GTTCTCGCCTCTCACCGTAGCGCTCGGCCTGTATTGGGACGCCGGAAACTATCTTGGCCGGGAGGACCTGTTACGCGCGGTGGGACCGGCAGGTCACGCGCTGGTGTTGGGGTATGCATTGGCGGTTGGTCTCGGCTTTTGGGTGTACCTGCACCGCACGCTGCCCACAGGAGCTTGGTGGGTGGGTGCGGTCGTCCTGTTTGCCGGGTTGATCGCGCCGGTGTCGCGAGGCCCTTGGGTCGGGGCTGCGCTGATCGTGACCGTCGCCGTTGCGACCGGCCAACATGCCGCCCCGAGAATCATGAGATTGCTACTGGCAGGTGCCGGAATCGTGCTTCTGCTTGCGCTGACCCCATATGGGGAGAAATTGGTGGAGTACCTCCCCTTCGTCGGTTCTGTCGACGAAGGCAACGTGTCCTATCGAAAGCGGCTGTTCGACGTCTCACTGATGGTGATCGCGCAGAACCCGCTGCTGGGGTCACCCACTTTCTTGTCGAACGCAACGATGGAGCAAATGAGGCAGGGCCAAGGCATCATCGACCTGGTGAACTCGTACCTGGCCATCACCCTGTCGTCCGGGCTCATCGGACTGCTTCTGTTTTCCGGAATCTTCGCAGTGAGTCTTGTGGGTGTGTACGCTGCGATGCGCGGGGATCAATCGGGATCGAAGGAGACAGAATTACTGGGGCGATCTTTGTTGGGCATTCTGGTCGGCGTGCTAATGATGATTGCCACAGCCAGCAGCATTCTCTTGATCCCCGTTGTCTATTGGTCGCTTGCCGGCTTGTCGGTCGCCTATGCGTCGATGGTTCGCCGGAGTCCCGCCGTCGCCGTCGAAGAGAGTCGCATGGCTTCGCTGCCGGGCCGCGCTGCAAGATTTTCGACACCGGTGACGGCGCGGCGACCCCAGGGTGGTGGTTGATGGGACTAGATGCGGCACAGCTCGCTGGCCAAGCCACGCCTTCTCTGAGGTCGCGCATGATTTCCGCCACTGCCTGGGTGGTGGCGGGGTCGGTCATGACCAACCTCATTCGGCTGCTTTCCAACCTGGTCCTGACCCGGCTGCTGTTCCCGGAAGCCTTCGGGCTGATGCTGATCGCAAGCACGGTGATCGTCATCGTGGCCATGCTGTCGGACGTCGGCATTCAGCAAAGCATTGTTCGTGGCTCGCGCGGGGAAGACCCGGTCTACCTTGACACCGCGTGGACACTGCAGATCGTTCGCGGCGCAGTCATGTGGTTCGGTGCTTGCTGCATTGCGCTCGGGCTTCATTTCGCCGTTCGGTGGGGTTGGACGTCGGCGCAATCGACCTATGCCGATCCGCAGTTGCCGTGGATCATTGCGGCGAGTTCGTTCGCTTCCGTGATCATGGGGTATCAGGCCACGGACGTGGCCAGCGCAAATCGGCGCATGAGCCTGAAGCCGATGGTTGTACTGGAATTGATCTCGCAGGTGGCCGGCATCGTGCTTACGATCGTCCTGGCATGGTGGATGAAGTCGGTGTGGGCCCTGGTGATCAGTGGCCTGGCGAGCGCATTGATCTACTCGGCGTTGAGCCATCGCATCTTCGGCATCCATGCCAACCGCATGCGAATCGACAGGCAGGCGCTTCATGAGTTGTTCACCTTCGGTAAGTGGTTGGCGCTGTCTTCTGCGGTGAGCGTGTTTGTCACCAATGGCGATCGATTGATCCTGGCTGCGCTGGTGAGCCCTCAGGTCATGGGGCTGTTCTCGATCGCCGTGACGCTGGCGGGCGCCTTCGACCTGATGATTCAGACCCTTTTCGCCAAGGTCATGCTGCCGGCTTTCGGCGAGGTGGTCCGCAACCACCCCGCTCGCGTTGCCGAGGCATTCTTTCGGCTTCGATGGCGCATCGACCCGCTGATGTTGAGTGTGAGCGGGGTGCTGTTTGCGCTCGGGCCCTGGATCGTCAGCACCCTCTACGACGCCCGCTACGTCGAAGCGGGCCAGATGCTGCAGATCCTGTCGCTCGGGCTCGTCGCGGCGCGCTTCTCGATGGTGCAGCAGGTCTACCTTGCCTTGAACGAACCGCGTTACCAGGTGCTGCTGAATATTGCGCGATTCGTTGCGGTATTCGTTGGCGTGCCATTGGCGTTCCACTTCCACGGCTTGATCGGAGCGCTGTTGGCAGTCGCCTTGAAGGACCTGGCGGCGTTGCCGTTCATCTTCTGGTTCAACGCCAGGCACAAGCTGAACAATTTTCGGCTCGAACTGCTGTGGCTGCTTTGTTGGCCGGTGGGCTGGGGTGTCGGAGCGGCCGCCTTGGCGGCGCGCACCTGGTTTGTCGGACCGACCTGAGATTCGCCGGGGAGTCAATGGAATGAAACCTGCACTGCCCATTTCGGCCGACGATGCGTTGGCGGCGTGGATCGCAGCGGTATGGTTGCGTGGGGCGGTCAGGTTGGGGCCGCTGTTCTGTGCGTCCATCGCATCAACGCTCAACATCGGCGCCAAGCTGGCCCGGCGACCCCCATGCGCAAGTCCCGTTGTTCAAAGCCCACCGGCGGACTCGACGGGAAACCTTCCGTGATGCCCATGCCCTCCGTGTTCGTCGTCATCGTCAACTACCGCACCCCCGAACTGGCCTGTGACTGCCTGGTGTCGCTTGCCAGCATGGTGCCCAGTCTGCGTGGCGGGCGGGTCATCGTCGCCGACAACGACTCGGGCGACGCTTCCGTGCAAACCATCAACACGCGCATCGCTTCGCGCGGTTGGTCGGCCTGGGCCGAGGTGCTGCCGCTGCCGAGGAACGGCGGCTTCGCCTACGGCAATAACGCGGCGATCCGGCGCGCGCTCGTCCTGGACCCCGGCCTTGAATGGATCGTGCTGCTGAACCCGGACACCGTCGCCAGGCCGGGCGCGCTCGCCGAGTTGCTGGCCTTCGACGGCGGTCCGCGGGTCGGCATCAAGGGCGCCGGGATCGAGAACGGCCAGGGCGTGCGTGAAGCATCCAGCCACAACTTTCCGTCCCCCCTCGGGGAGCTGGAGGCCTCGGCCTCGATGGCGATGCTCAGCCGGTGGCTGGGCCGCTACATCGTGACGCCGCCGCAACCCGACACGGCGCAGCCTTGCGAATGGGTTTCCGGGGCCTGCATGGCCATTCGTCGCGAGTTGCTCCAGCAGGTCGGCTTGCTCGACGAGGGCTTTTTCCTCTATTTCGAAGAGGTCGACTTCTGCCTGCGCGCCAGCCAGGCCGGCTGGTCGTGCTGGAGCGTGCCGACGGCACGCATCATGCATCTCGAAGGCGCGGCAACCGGCATTCGGGTTGCGCGCCAGCGGCGTCCGCCGTACTGGTTCGCGTCGCGGCGGCGCTTCTTTGTCAAGGCCTATGGTGTTTCCGGCCTGGTGCTGGCCGACGCGTTGTGGGCCATCGGTCGACTGAGCCTGGTCGCGCGCCGCGCGCTTGGCCTCGGGGGTCGCGCCGGTGCGCCGGGCGAGCCCGCCTCGCTTGCCCGTGACCTTCTTTGGGGCGATTTGCGGGCCTTGTTCAGCGGTGAACTCATCGGGCTGCGTGCCATGAATGTGGAGGTTTCATGAGCACCGTTGCCAGCGTCGAAAACAGGGTCGGCGTTGTCGTCATCGGTCGCGCAAACGGTAGGCACTTGGAGGCTTGCCTGGCCTCCTTGCGCGGGTCCGCGGTGCCCGTCGCCTATGTCGATGCGGGCTCGCAGGATCAAAACGTCGCGCTGGCGCTGGAGCATGGCGCCGTCGTGGTCGAGCTGGATGCGGGCCAAGCGTATTCCGAAGCGCGCGCTCGCAACGAAGGATTCTCGGCGCTGCTCGCCAAGCATCCCAATCTCTGGTTCGTGCAGTTTCTCGACGCGAACTGCACCTTGCTGCCCGGATGGCTGGACGCCGCCACGGCGGCCTTCAAGGTCGACGCGTGGCGCGCGGTCGTGACGGGCGCGCTGCAAGAGCAGCGGCCCAACGCGTCCGTCTACAACCGGCTGGGTTCGATGGAAAGGCGATTGCCCGCCGGGGACCTGACCTGCCTGGGCGCGCTCGGCGGCATCATGATGGTCCGCGCCGCGGTGTTCGAGCGCCTCGGCGGATTCAACACTCAGCTCATCACCGGTGACGTTTCAGATTTCGGCGTTCGGGTGGGCCTGGCCCACCTCAAGCTCACGAAGATCGACGCGCCCATGGCCACCCACGACGCGGAGAACGTTGGCTTCAGCCACTGGTGGCTTCGAGCCATGCGCGGCGGGTACGCGATCGGTGAGCGCTATCACCTGGACGGCGCTTCCGAGTTGCGATCTTGCGTTCAAGACCACCGAAGCACGATGCTTTGGGGACTGGGCCTGCCGATGCTGATTTGGCTGGCGGCCATCCCGACCCGCGGCGCATCACTGCTGGGATTGCTGGCCTACGGCGGGCTCGCGATGGCCGCCTACCGGCATCGACGCAGGGTCGGCGACAGCGTTGCCGATGCGATGCTCTTCGGCAGGTACGCCGTCGTCGGCAAGATTGCCGGCGGGGTGGGGTTGTTGAGGTTTTATGTGCATCGCCTGGCGCGACGCTTGCGGGTCATCGAGTCCAAGTAGTGCTGTGGCATTTGCACATGTCCGTCACCGAGCAGGCAATTGAACGCGACAAGGCGAACCTGTGAAGTTCACGCCATGTCTCCGCGCTCGCACACCGAGGTCGCAAGCGTTGCGAGAGTCGAATGGAGGGTGGCAATCGGCATTCCTTCGCTCCGCCTTGGCCGGCGCTTTCATACTGAAGAACATCCATACAAGTCGCGACGATGAGGAGCGCTTTGATTTCGAAATTGATCGCAGTCTTGACAATGTTGAGTCTCCAAGATTGGGTACCGGTCGCGCCGCACGGGCGCTATCCAAGTTCAACAGCTTTGCCGAGCGCATGAAAGGTGGCGTTGCGCCGCGGTTGGTGCGAAGCGGAGCGCTTGCAAGCATGTGCGTTGAGCCGGTGAACAACCCCGCCCGGCGGTCGGTGTTTGGTCAACGCGCCCAAGAATCCGCGAACGATGTACGCCTCGCAACAAACTGAAACCGACGCGGTCGGCGTCGTGGTCATCGGTCGCAACGAGGGCCAACGTTTGCGCCTTTGCCTCGCATCGCTGCAAGGGGCTGCACGCAGCGTCGTGTATGTTGATTCTGGCTCTGCCGATGGCTCGGCGGCGTTGGCGCTGAGCATGGGGGTGGAGGTTGTTGAACTCGACATGGGCACGCCCTTCACCGCGGCGCGTGCGCGCAACGCCGGCTTCGAGCGGCTGGTGGCCGCGGAGCCGGGTCTGCGGTTTGTGCAATTCATCGACGGCGATTGCCAGATGCGGCCGGGTTGGACCGTTGCCGCCGCCGCTTTCCTGGGTCTGCAGACCCAGGTCGCCGTCGTCAGTGGGCGCCTTCGGGAGCGGCACCCCGACGCCTCGGTCTACAACCAACTGTGCGACCTCGAATGGGACACGCCCTTGGGCAGCGGCCTTTATTGCGGCGGCATCTGCATGATTCGCGCAGAAGCCTTCCGGGCCGTTGGCGGCTTTCGGGCCGGGCTGATTGCCGGCGAAGAGCCTGAGCTATGTGTTCGACTTCGTGCCGCCGGCTGGTTGGTTTGGTGCATCGACAACGAAATGGCGCTGCACGACGCGGCGATGACGCGCTTTGGCCAGTGGTGGCGCCGCTCGGTGCGCAGCGGCTACGCCTTTGCCGAGGGTGCCGCCTTGCATGGCGCGGCTCCGGCGCGCCACTGGGTGCGCGAGACGCGAAGTGCGTTGGCCTGGGGCGCGGGCGTCCCGGCCGCGGTGCTGGTGGGTTGGCTCGCGCTGGGGCCAATGGCGCTGCTGGCCTTGCTGATCTATCCAACCCAAGCAGCGCGGCTCTTCATCAGCGGCAGCGGGCCGGCGCGCGTGCGGGCCTGGCGTGCGTTCTTTCTCGTCGTCGGAAAATTCCCGGAGGCGGTCGGCCAGTTCAAGTTCCATGTCCACCGGGCGGGTGCTGGCCGGTCGGGATTGATCGAGCACAAGTAGCCGCCTCACATCGGTCCGCCCACATGACACTGCATGTTGCCTACATCGTCAACGAATACCCGAAGGTCAGCCACAGCTTCATTCGTCGTGAAATTCTCGCGCTCGAGCGCCGGGGCGTGCAGGTCTTGCGGATTGCGCTGCGGGGCTGGGAGAACGCGTCCGTCGACGCCGAGGACCTTCGCGAGCGCACCCTCACGCGTTACGTGTTGCGCCAGGGTGTGCTGGCCCTGCTCGCCCCGGTGCTGCAAGCCTTGTTGAGGGCACCCGCTCGCTTCCTGGCGGCGTTGATGCTGGCTCTGCGCATGGCGCGTCGCGCCGATCGAACCTGGCCCTACCACCTCGTCTACCTGGCCGAGGCGTGCCAGGTGCTCCGATGGGTGCGCGAGCGTGGCATCACCCACCTGCATGCGCATTTCGGCACCAACCCGGCCGAAGTGGCCATGCTGGTGCGGACCCTGGGCGGCCCGCCCTACAGCTTCACGGTCCATGGGCCGGAAGAGTTCGACAAGCCCGAGTTCCTGGGGCTGGGCGAGAAGATTCGCCGTGCCGCCTTCGTCGTCGCCATCAGCTCGTTTGGCCGCAGCCAGCTTTTTCGTTGGGTCGGCCATGCGCATTGGGGCAAGGTCAAGGTGGTGCATTGCGGGCTGGAGACCGGCTTTCACGCCGGTCATGGCAGCGCGCCACCGGCCGTGGCCCGGCTGGTCTGCGTCGGCCGCCTGTGCGCGCAAAAGGGGCAGTTGCTGCTGGTCGAGGCCGCGGCCCAGTTGGCCCGGCGCGGCATCGGGTTCGAGCTGGTGCTGGCCGGCGACGGCGAGATGCGCGCCGAGGTCGAAGCCCTGGTCCACGCGTCGGGGCTGGCGGAGCAGGTGCGCATCACCGGCTGGATCAGCGGCGCCCAGGTGCGCGAAGAAATCCTCGCGGCCCGGGCCCTGGTGCTGCCGAGCTTTGCCGAAGGCCTGCCGGTGGTCATCATGGAAGCCATGGCCTTGCGTCGCCCGGTGATCACGACCTACGTCGCCGGTATTCCGGAGTTGGTGCGCTCTGGGGAGGGCGGGTGGTTGTTTGCGGCCGGTGACGTGGACGAACTGGCCGCCGCGATGCAGGCCTGCCTGGCCACGCCGGTCGACGTGCTGGCGCAGATGGCGCAGGCCGCGCACAGCAGGGTGATCGCCCGGCACGACATCGACACCGAGGCCGCCAAGCTGCTCGCGTTGTTCCGGCAGCATGCCGCGGTGGGGGCGGGCTGAGCCATGGGAGCTACGCTGTGGATGCTGCTGAGTGGCCTGCTGGTGGCGTACCTGGCGCTGCTGCTGGTGCCGACGGCGTTGCTGCTGTTGCAACTGTGGGCCGCCTGGCGGACCGACGAATCGTCGGCGCAGGCGCCGGCAGCGGTCGCCCGGCCGCGGCTGGCGGTGCTGATGCCGGCGCACGATGAATCGGCCGGCATCCTGGCCGCGTTGCAGTTGGTGCGGGCCCAGCTTGGCGGCGGCGACCGGCTGCTCGTGGTGGCGGACAACTGCACCGACGACACCGCCGCCGTGGCCGGCGCCGCCGGCGCCGAAGTGGTGGCGCGCGACGACGTGCAGCGCCGGGGCAAGGGCTATGCACTGGACTTCGGCGTGCGCCATCTGCAAGCCGATCCGCCCGAGGTGGTCGTCATCGTCGATGCCGACTGCAGCTTGGGGCCCCACTGCCTGGCGCGCCTGGCCAGCGCTTGCGTCCAGGCCCGGCGCCCGGTTCAAGCGCTGTACCTGATGCATTCGCCCCCCGGCGCGGGCCTGAAGACACGCCTGGCCGAACTGGCCTGGGTCGTCAAGAACCAGGCCCGGCCGCTGGGCTACCGGCGCCTGGGCCTGCCCTGCCAGTTGATGGGCACCGGCATGGCCTTTCCCTGGGCGCTGATCCGCGCGGCGCCATTGGCCTCGGGCCATCTCGTCGAAGACCTGCAATTGGGACTGGACCTGGCCAGCACCGGCACGCCGCCGCTGTTCTGCCCGCAGGCCAGGGTGAGCAGCAGCTTTCCCGCCGACGCGGCCGGCCTGGCCACCCAGCGAACGCGGTGGGAGCATGGCCACCTGGGCGTCATCGCCAGCCACGGGCCGCGCCTGCTGTGGCGCGCGCTGGCGGGGGGTCAGCCCAAGCTGCTGGCGCTGGTGCTGGACCTGTGCGTGCCCCCGCTGGCGTCGCTGGCGCTGTTGTTGATGCTCGGGCTGATGGCGGCGCTGGGGGTGCTGGCGCTCGGCGGCGGCTTGTTGTCGGTGGCCCTGGCGCTGCTGGCGATCGCCATGCTGGGCATTGCCATCCTGCTGGCGTGGTGGCGTTTTGGCCGGGCCATCGTGTCGCTGAAGGAGTTGCTGTCGGTGCCGTTGTATGTGCTGGCCAAGTTGCCGATCTACGCCAGGCTTTTCAAAGGGCGCCAGGCCGAATGGGTGCGCACCAAACGTGATGATGGATCCATGTGAACACTCGGCCTCGGCCCATGCGGTCGAATCGACGCCGCCCGTCGCGGCGCCCGGCAACCCGGCGCGCGCGCGCGAGGCCGGCGTGGACTTCGAGCGTGAGGTTTTTTGCCTGCTGGGCATGCCCATCGACGCCGTCGACATGCACGCCGCGGTGCAACGTGTCCGCGCCGCGGCGCTGAGCCACACACGCTGCTTTGTGTCGACGCCGAACCTGAACTTCGCGATGGCCGCGCGCAGCGATGCCGCGTTTCGGGGCTCGTTGCAGCGCAGCGACATGTGCCTGGCGGACGGCATGCCACTGGTGTGGCTGGCGCGCCTGCTGGGCCTGCCGATCCGCGAACGCGTCTCTGGCGCGGGTCTGTTTGAGCGCCTGCAAGCCCACACCGGTCCTGCGCTGAGCGTCTTCTTCTTCGGCGGGCCCGACGGCGCGGCGGCCGCGGCCTGCCAGCGGGTCAACGAACGCGGCGGTGGGCTGCGTTGCGTGGGCTTCGACGCGCCCGGATTCGGCAGCATCGAGCAGATGAGCGAGGACCAGCGAATCGCCCGCATCAACGCCAGCGGTGCCCAGTTTGTCGTCGTCGCCCTGGGCGCCAAGAAAGGCCAGGCCTGGATCGAACACAACCGCGCGCGACTTTGCGCGCCGGTGCTGTGTCATCTGGGGGCGGTGGTCAACTTTGCGGCCGGCACGCTGCGGCGGGCGCCGGTGTGGCTGCAAACGCTGGGCGCCGAGTGGCTTTGGCGCATCTGGCAAGAGCCCGGTCTGTGGCGGCGCTACTGGGGCGACGGGCTGGGGTTGCTGCGGGTGCTGGTGCGCCACACGCTGCCGCTGGCCGCGCCATGGCGCCGGCCTTGTTGGGCGCGCCAGGCAGCGCCGCGGGCAACGCTGTCGCTGCTGCAAACACCAGGGCAAACCACGCTGGAGATGCGTGGCGCGTGGACCCATGCCGAGCTCGCGCCGCTGCGCCGCGCGCTGGCGCAAGCGCTGGACCGGCCAGGGCACCTGGTGCTGCAACTGGCCAGCGTGACGCATGTGGACAGCGCGCTGCTGGGTTTGCTGTTGCTGGCCCATGGCGCCGTCGGCGGCACCCGACACTTGTCGGTGTGCAACGCCAGCCCCCGCGTGGCCGCCATCTTCGAGCACAGCGGCGCGGCCTTCTTGCTGGAACAGCGCTCGCGGAAGACTGGCTGAGATGGCGACGAATCCGGCGGCCGAACTACACGCAACCTCGGGCAGCGCGGCTATCTCGGCCACCGTGCCGGACTGGCGCCGTGAGGCCAAACCGCTGCTGGCGTGGTGGCCGTCGCGCTCGTTGCTGGCCAGCATTCGCGCCTACGACCG
>JAYSVE010000427.1:0-9810 GCA_043718725.1 Methylibium sp. | reverse complement strand
CTTTCGCTTGGGCAATGCCCATGCGCCGGCCGGCATCTTCCTGGGTCAGGCCGAGGCGACGCACGGCGCGAGTGATCTCGATCACCAGGCCGGACTTGATCTTGAGCTTCTCGGCATCCGGCAAGCCCAGATCGGCAAATACGTTGCCGGAACTGGCTTCGACTTCGATGCCATCAATCTTGCGCTTTGCCATGTCGTAGCTCCTTTGCCAGCGCTGCGGCCGCTTTCAGCCTGGCGCGAATAATGTCCATGTCCTCTTTCGGCGTGGTGATCCCGCTCTTGCTCTTCTTCTGGAAGCAGTGCAGGACGAACACAGCTTCGGCGAACCTCACGGTGTAGACGGCGCGATAAGTACCACCATCATCGACTTCGACGACTTCCAGAACACCGGCACCTCCAAAGCCCTTGAGCACCTTCGCTGCCGCGTGCTGGTTCCCATGTTGCGCGAAGTCCAAGGTGTGACCGAAAAACTTCCGTACTTCCGCCGGAAGCGCCATCAAATCCTTCTTACTACTTCCGATCCAAACGAGCGGCTTTTCATTCTCTGCCATGAAAAACTATACCAGAAATAGTATTTTTGGATGCGCCGCAGCGGGAGCTGCTTATGCATAATGTAGTGCTGATCACTACATTCATAGTGCGAACATGAAGACCGTAAGCGCCGCTCAGGCGAACCGTGAATTTTCCAAACTGCTTGCCGGTGTGCTGCAAGGCGAAGTGTTCACCGTGGTTTCTCGCGGCACGCCTGTCGCGACCATGGGGCCGGTGACCACCCCCAATTCCCAGCGCGTCTCGGCACACGCGGCACTGATGACGCGGCTGAAAGCGCAAAAGCCGCGTAAAGCCAGCGGCGGCAAGGCGGCAACCCGGAATTGGACACGCGATGACCTTTATGCCGATTGATGGCCATGCGTGTTGCTCTTGACACCAATGTGCTGGCCTACGCCGAAGGGGTAGGCGATGCAACGCGACGAGACATTTCACTCGCCTTGCTCACAAAGCTTGACCCGGCATCGGTACTGCTGCCCGCCCAAACCTTGGGCGAGTTGTTTCGCGTGTTGACCAGCAAGGCTCGCCGCTCCGGGGCCCAGGCGCGCACGGCCGTGCTGGGTTGGGCAGACAGTTTCGACGTTGCCGATTCCAGGTGGTCCAGCTTTCAAGCGGCACTCGATCTGGCGGCCGATCATGGCTTGTCCATGCGGGACTCGCTGATCCTGGCCGTTGCCGCGGAGGGCCGCTGCCGCATCCTGCTGAGCGAGGACTTCCAGATCGGATTCACCTGGCGCGGGGTGACGGTCGTGAACCCCTACGCGACCGAAAACTCGCCCCTCTTGACGACCGCGCTTTCGGGTGCGGGCAACAAACCACCCCGGTCCAGGCGGCGCGCGGCCCCCTGATTGATCACCGCCGAGGCAGAGCACAAGCCTCGAAAAAGTCAAACGTGCTGAATCCTCGGCACCGCCGCCAGCAAGGTGCGCGTATAGGTTGACCGCGGATGCCGCAGCACCGCGTCGGCCACGCCCATCTCGCCGATGCGGCCGTTCTGCATCACCGCCACATGGTCGGCGATGTACTCGACGACGCCGATGTTGTGCGTGATGAACAGGTAAGACACGCCCAGTTCACGCTGCAATTGCCGCAACAGGTTGAGGATCTGCGCCTGCACCGAAACGTCCAGCGCCGATGTCGGCTCGTCGCAGACGATGAGCTTGGGCTCCACCGCCAACGCGCGTGCAATCGCGATGCGTTGGCGCTGCCCACCGGAAAACTCATGCGGGTAGCGCTCGAGGGCGTCGCGGCGCAGCCCCACTTGATCGACCAGCTTGTGAATGCTGGCGAGCCGGGCTGTCCCGTCCATGCCCGGACGCAAGGCCCGCAGGCCCTCCTCAAGGATCTCCAGCACGCGCATGCGCGGGTTGAGCGACGCAAACGGGTCCTGGAAGATGATCTGCACCGAGCGCCGCGCTTCGCGCAGCACGCTCCCCTGCAAGGTAAAGAGGTCGTGGCCGTTGAACAGCGCCCGGCCCTCGGTCAAGGCCTGTCCGCGCAGCAATTGCACGATGGCCTTGCCGGCAGTCGTCTTGCCGGAACCCGACTCCCCGACCAGCGCCAGCGTCTGGCCGGCGCGGATGTTGAACGAGACGTTGTCGACCGCGGTGAAGACGCCCTGGGTGCGTCGCAAGAGGCCACTGCGGATCGGGAACCGCACGCTCAACTCTTGCACATCGAGCAGGGCC
Organism: Methylibium sp.; assembly: GCA_043718725.1. GTDB lineage: Bacteria > Pseudomonadota > Gammaproteobacteria > Burkholderiales > Burkholderiaceae_C > LGRD01. The sequence goes on along the minus strand of JAYSVE010000427.1, from coordinate 7,573 downwards.
GCGGTGCCGCCGCCTGGCTTGCGCACCGGCTCGCCGGCCGGCACCGCGACCGGGGCGGCAAAGGTTTGCGTGTCCTGGCCGTCGACATACAACAAACAGCGCACGCTGCCGCTGCCCAGGGTCTCCAGTTCGGGCAGCGTGCTGTGGCACTTTTCCATGACGCGGTCGCAGCGCGGGGCGAATCGACAGCCGGTGAAGGTTTGCCACAGGGGCGGCACGGTGCCGGCAATGGCGGCGAGCGCGCCACCCCGTTTGGACGTGTCGGGCAGCGCCCGCAGCAGCAAGCGTGCATAGGGGTGTTTCGGCGCCCTGAAGAACTCGGCGGCGTCGGCCACTTCGATGATCTGTCCGGCATACATCAGCGCCACGCGGCGGGCCATGCCCGCCACCACCGCCAGATCGTGGGTGATCAGCAGCAACCCCATGCCCTGCTCTCTTTGCAGGTCCCGCAGCAGGTCCAGGATCTGCGCCTGGATCGTCACGTCCAATGCGGTGGTGGGTTCGTCGGCGACCAGAAAGTCCGGCTCGCAGGCCAGCGTCATCGCGATCATCACGCGCTGTTTCTGTCCGCCGCTCAATCGGAACGGGTATTCGTCGATGCGGCGTTGCGGCTCCGGAATGCCGACCCGCCCCAGCCATTCGATCGCCTTGGCGCGGGCCGCGGTGCCGCGCAACCCGGTGTGCGTTTCGATGGCTTCGACAATCTGGTCGCCGACCCGCATCACCGGGTTCAGGCTGGTGCCAGGTTCCTGGAAGATCATGCCGATCTTGCCGCCGCGCACGGCCCGCATGCTGGACTCGGGCAGCGCCAGGAGGTCCTGCCCCTCAAGTGCAATGCTGCCGTCCGTGATGGCACCGCTGTCGGGCAACAGCCGCATCAAGGCCAGCGCGGTCATGCTCTTGCCACAACCCGACTCACCCACCAGCGCAAATGTCTCGCCGCGTTGAATCGACAGGCTCAGGCCGTCGATGGCCTTGACCAGGCCCGCGTCGGCATCCAGGGCCACCTTGAGGTTGTCGATCCGCAGCACGCCCTTCATGCGACGATGCCTTTGCGAACCCGCGGCCGGAAGCTGCGCGCCCGCGGATCGAACGCGTCGCGCACGCCATCGGCAAACAAGTTGGCGGCCAGCACGAGCGCGACCATGAACACAAACGCCGCCGCAAAACTCCACCACACCACCGGGTCGCGGCTCATTTCGCTGCGCGCCAAGTTGATCATGCCGCCGAAGCTGTTCATCGACGGGTCCACGCCGACGCCGACGTAGGTCAGCACCGCTTCGTAGAGGATCAGGTCCGAGAAGCTCAGCACGGTGGTGATCAGCACCAGGTGCATCACGTTGGGCGCGATGTGGCGCGCCATGATGCGGGACTGGCTGACGCCGAAGGCGGTGGCCGCCTGAACAAACTCCAGCTCGCGCAGTTTCAGCGTCTCGCCGCGCACCAGCCGGCACAGCGTGGCCCAGCCAGTGAGCCCGAGAATCACGCACAGCATGAATATCTTGATGTCGGAGCGCTCGGATCCGGTTTCGAACATCTCCGGGTGCTTGTCCAGGTACACCTGCATCATCAACACACAGGCGGCGATCAACAAGACGTTGGGCACCGAGCTGAGCGTGGTGTAGAGGTACTGGATCAACTCATCGACCCAGCCTCTGAAGTAACCGGCCAATATGCCCAGCACCACGGCAAACGGCAAAGTGGCCACCGTGGCCAGCGTGCCGATGACGAAGGCGGTACGCACGCTCTTGAGCGCCTGGTAGAACACATCGTTGCCGGTCCGGTCAGTGCCAAAGACATGGTAGTGGCCCATCAGCGCGATCACCGGCCCCGCCAGAACGAAAATGATGGCCAGTGTGATCAACGCGGCGCGCAGCGGCAGGTTCGTGCGGTCGGCTGCGATGTCCTTGATGGCACCTGCAATTCCGCTGTGATCCGCGCGCACGACCCATGCCGTGCACACCAGGGCCAATGCGGCGAACAGCATTCCGCTGACGACACCCAACAGCGTTCGGGTCAGCAGGTCGCCGGCCCATTGCGTTGCGGGGTCAGCAAGGTGCGCGCCAGCAAACTTCAAGCGCGGGAAATCACGCACCGGTTTGCCGTCGCGCTCGAACGCTTCCTTGTTGAAGCCCAGGGTGGCCAATGGTTCCGAATAGCCGGTCTCGCGCATTTGCACCTGGCGCGACATCAGCACATCAAGCAGCGAATCGGTGCTGGTCGCGTAGAACGTGGGCGAATCGGCCGCCGTCCCGGACGCCGCCGGCAATGCCCTGCGGAAATGAACGCTGTCGAGCAGCGTCACGCCGGCAAACAGCGCCAGCACGATGCCCGCACACAAGGCGGCCGGATCGCGCGCCACCTTGAACCAGTTGGCGCGAAGGTTGGCATTGACCTTGATGCGCCAGCCGTACCAGGCCAGCGCCAGCAACATGGCGTACAGCACCACATCGGTCCAGAGGAACACGAACTTCGGCATCGGCAACCTCAGGTCAGGCGCACACGGGGGTCGGCCCATGTGTAGGCGACGTCGATCAGCACATAGCTGGCGATGTAGAGCACGGCGCCGAGAAACACCATCGAGCGCACGATCGCGAAGTCCTGGCCGGTGATGGCTTCGATGACGAAGGCCCCCAGCCCTGGAATCCCGAAGAAGCTCTCGAACACCAGGCTGCCCAAGAACACGTAGGGCAGGTAGGACCCGGCGCTGGTGATGATGGGAATCAGTGCGTTCTTCAGCACATGCCGGAACAACACCACCGACTCGGCCAGTCCCTTGGCGCGTGCGGTTCGCACATAGTCCTTGCCGATTTCTTCAAGGAACATCGCGCGGTACAGGCGCGCCTCGGTACCCAGCCGCGCCAGCAACGACAGCATGACGGGCAGGATCAGGAACTTCACCGCATCGAGCCCGCCGGCGTAGCCCGAGATCGGCACCAGATGCAACATGCGCGAGAAGAAGAACTGGCCGACGATGATGTAGAACAGGCTCGATATCGACAGCATCACCACGCACAGCACAACGCCCCAGAAGTCAATGCGCGAGTGCCGGAAGAACACCAGCAACAACGCGAATGCGGTGCTCGCAATCACCTGCAGCAGGAACAGCGGCACGGCGAGTTGCAGGCTCACCCACATGCGTGTCTTGATCTCATGGCCGATGTCCACCGCGTTGCGCGCGTCCGAGCGGCCAAAATTCAGCGCGAACAGCGACACCGAACGCTCCCACACCACGGTGCGGGTGAGCTTGGCGGCACCCTCCTCCTTGACGTTCCAATAGACCGGCTTGTCGTAGCCCCTTTCGGCCTTCCACTTCTCGATCTGGTCCTGCGTGACGCGCTTGCCGCCGATGTTCAGCCGCGCCATGTCGTCGGGTGTGTTGACGGTGAAAAACAGGATGAAGGTGAAGAGGTTGACGCCGATCAGAATGAGCACGCCGTAGCCCAGGCGACGGACAAAGTAGTTCAGCATCAGGCACCCCGCGCGGCGGCAACAGCCACCGGCACGACCCCTTTGGCGGTGGCCTGTTGGCGCACGCGATAGCTGCGCCGCGCGACCCAGACCAGGCTCAGCGCCGCCGCGATCAGCAGCAGCATGGGCCACCAGGTGGGGCGGTTCCACTCGGCCTGTTTGGCCACGCGCATCGCCGGATCGATGCGGTAGTACTTGGCCAGGTCGCGGATCATGATGCTTGGCTTGCCGTTGTGGGTCCAGGGCTGGAACGCGAGGCCCACATAAGGCCAGTAACCCCAGGCCCACGGGGCATCTTCACGCACCACGGCCACCATCTGGTCGATGATTTTCTGTTTATCGGGGCCGTCTTCCAGCGTCTGCATCACCCGGTACAAGCGGTCGTACTCGGGGTTGCTGTAGTTGGCGGTGTTCTCACCCTGGTGGGGGAACTTGGCGTTGGGGCCGTACAGCAAGAACAGGAAGTTCTCGGCGTCGGGGTAGTCGCCGAGCCAGCCCCACCAGAAGATCTGTTGCTTGCCCTTGAGCACCTTGTCCTGGAACTGGTTGTAGTCGGTGGCCCGGATTTCGAGTTGCACGCCGAGCTTGCCGAACTGCTTGGCCATCCAGTCCAGCTCGGACTTGATCTCGGGGGTGGGCGTGCGCTGGTAGTCGTAGTTCAGCACGAGTGGCTTGCCGCTCCTGGTTTCGCGGCCATCGGGGTAGCCGGCTTCGGCCAGAAGAATTTTCGCGTCTTCGATGGAGCGGCGCACCGGCAGGCCGTTCATCAACTTGTGCGTGACCTTGTTGTAGCCCTCTGGCGTGCCTTCGCGCGAACCGAACACGCCGGGCGGTACCGGGCCGTGCGCCGGCACGCCGCCCTTGTTGCGGAAGATGCGGCCGTAGCCCTCTTCCCAGTCGATGGCGATGGACAGCGCCTGGCGCAACTTGCGGTTCCTGGCCTGCTGCTCGGGCGTGTCGCCCTTGCCCACGACCGGGTCCAGCCAGTTGAAACCCAGGTACCAGTTGTTGATGTCGGTGGTCAGCGGAAACCGGAAGCCACGCGCTTCGAAGAGGCGCCTGGCCGCGTCGGAGTCCTCCATGTCGGTGTTGAACTCGACGCCCCATTCGGGCCGCTCGATCTCGGGAATGTCGAGGTAGCCCTGCTTGAACATTTCCTTGCGCGGCACCTTCTCCTTGACGATGGTCGAGACGAAGGTGTCGACGAACGGCATGGCCTTGCCGCAGTCGGCCAGCAAGCCCGCCTCTTTGTCGCCGGGCATGCCCTCGCAGGGGTAGGTCTCGCCGTGAAAGTTTGGGTTGCGCTTCATCACATGGCGGCGGTCCTGGACGAACTCGGTCATCATGAACGGGCCCGTTCCCACCGGCCAGCGGATCAGCGACAGGCCGTTGTTGTTCATGCCGGGTTGCGCGTAAAACGCGTCGGCCTCCCACGGAATCGGCGACGTGAAGGTGAGCGACAGCCAGTACTTCCACTGCGGGTACTTGCCCTTGATGCGCATGCGAATGGTGTGGCTGTCGAGCGCCTGGGCGCCGGCCAAAGGCCACTTGCGGAAATCGAGGAAGGGCTTGTCCTGGCTGGACTCGGGCAGGCCGGCGAGCAGCTTCTTGTCTTCAGCCTTGATCAGATCGCCATACTCCTTCAGGCCGATCATGTACTCGGAGAACGTGGCAAAAATCGGTGTTTCGATGCGGGTGGTGGCATGCCGCTTGAAAGCGTAGACGTAGTCGTCGGCCACCAGTTCGCGGGTACCCTGCGTTTCGAAGCTCCATGGCGAACGCTTGTCGCCCAACTGAGTGGCGTCCAGGCGGTGATAGAGGTAGTCGCCCTTGTCGTTCTTGGCGAAGGCCGGATGCGGCGCGTACAGGATGCCCTTCTTGATGCGGATGTCGTACACGCTCTCGGCAATCTGATCCGGCGCCGCGTCGTCGGGCAGGCGCTGGCCATTCTTGTCAAGGTAGTACGGCTTGACGACCTCTTGCGCCGCCTTGGGGATGAGCGTGTAGGGCCGCTTGAGGTAGTGGTAGGCGTACAGCGGCTCGTAGGCTGAGTAGGTGTAGGGCGTTTCCGGGTTGCTGTAAGACGCCGACGGGTCAAGGTAGCGCGGCGAGCGCTCGTCGAACGAATTGAACATGGTGTTGGTGGCGGCCGCACCGTCAGGGTAGGGGTTGTTGTTGCACCCCGACAGAGCGATCAATTGAAGGGCCGCGATCCCGAAGGCCGCCAACAGTCTCCCGACCCACGCCTTCATTTGACCGCGCATACCGCACCATCCCTTTGGGAACCGGCCCACCGCGGGCTTGTGCAGCGGGTCAGAAAAGCAACCTGCCTCCGAGGAGCGCCGGCTTGTGGCCGAACTCAGCGCGAGGCAGATGGGGATCATAAGCCCGGCCTCACGCTTGCCCGCCCAGGGTTTCACCGATCCGAGGGGCGCGCCGATTCAGCGCGTCAAAGGCCCATGCGCCGCTTCAACGAGGGAACATTTCACGCAGCTTGAGCTTCCAGAATTTGCCCGTGGAGGTTCGCGGCACGGCAGCGATCACTTCATAGCGATCCGGCAGTTGCCACTTGGCCAGGCCGTGCGCCATCAGGTGCGCATTCAGCTCGGCCGGCGTGGCGGCCTGGCCGGTTTTCCACACCACGCAGGCCAACGGCCGCTCGCTCCATTTCTCATCGGGGATCGCTATGACGGCCGCCTCGGCCACCGCGGCGTGGGCCATCAGCGCATTCTCCAGATCGACAGAGCTGATCCATTCGCCGCCGGACTTGATGAGGTCTTTGGTGCGGTCGGTGATGCGCAGGAAACCCAGGCCATCCATCGTTGCCACGTCACCGGTGCGCAGCCAGCCGTCGTCGGTGAACTTGTCGGCGCCGACCGGCACCTCGTGGTACGAGCCGGTGATGAAGGGGCCGCGCACTTGCACTTCGCCCATGGTCTTGCCGTCCCACGGGGCATCGGCATCGGCGTCGTCCGGGCGAATCCGCAAGTCCACCAACGGAACCGGCACGCCCGCCATTGCGGCGCGACGAAAACGTTCGTCGTCCGCGGCGCTTTGCAGCTCGGCGCGCGGATAGGAGACCGTGGCCAGCGGCGAAGTTTCGGTCATGCCCCAGCCCTGCATCAGCCAGATGCCATGGCGCGCAAACGCCCGGATCAGCGCTTCGGGCACGGCCGCGCCACCGACCAGCGAACGCATCCCGGAGGGCAACTTCCAGCGGCCGGGTGTCTCGGTCTGGGCGCGGTCGAAGGCCTGGATCAGGCCCAGCCAGATCGTGGGAACCCCGAGCGACAGCGTGGGCGGCTCCAACTGCATCAGGTCGAGCAAATCGTCGGGGTGCAGGTGCGGGCCGGGGAAGACGATCTTCACGCCCATCATCACCGCCGCATACGGCACGCCCCAGGCGTTGGCGTGGAACATCGGCGTCACGGGCAGCAGGCAATCGGTGCCACGCAGCGCCCAACAGTCCCCGAGGCAACCGACCAGCGTGTGCAGGATCGTCGAGCGGTGCGAATACACCACGCCCTTGGGGCGGCCGGTGGTGCCGGAGGTGTAGCACATGGAAACCGGGTCGCTCTCGGCATGTGGGGCGTAGCGGAAGGCGTCCGGGTCGGCGTCGGCCAGCAGCGACTCGTAGTCGACAAAACCTGCCGGCACCGGCGCGCCCGAGAACGGGAACACGATCACTTTCTCAAATGCATGCAGGTGGGCAAACTGCCGGTACAACGGCAGCAGAACGTCGTCGACGATCAGAAAGCGGTCCTGCGCATTGCCGGCGATCCAGCCGATCTCGTCTGGCGACAGGCGCAGGTTCAGCGTGTGCATCACGCCGCCGGCGGCCGGAATGCCGAAGTAGCACTCCAGGTGGGCGTGGTGGTTCCAGCTCAGCGTGGCAACCCGCTCGCCCTTTTTCAGGCCCAGACTTTGCAGGCTGGCCGCCAGCGCCCGGGTGCGCCGGTGGTATTGGGCGTAGGTGTGGGTCGTGAGGGATTTGTCGGGCAGCCGCGAGACGATCACGTTGCCGGCGAACAGCGTGCCGGCCCGCTCCAACAGGCTGTTGAGCGACAGCGGCATGTCCATCATGGTGGATTGCATGGTTCAA
>JAYSVE010000426.1:0-1757 GCA_043718725.1 Methylibium sp. | reverse complement strand
CGGTGATACCGGGCTTGACCTTGTGCCGCACCATGTAGGCCTTGATCAGCTGTCGGTAGAGCTCGTTGTGCGCCACCGCATGCGGGCGCGGCCCGACGATGCTCATGCGGCCCTGCAGCACGTTGATGAACTGCGGCAGTTCGTCGAGCGAGGTCTTGCGGATGAAGGCGCCGAACCGCGTGATGCGCGCATCACCCTTGATGGCTTGCCTGACCACCGGGCCGTTGTCCGTCGCGGTCATCGAGCGGAATTTGTAGACCACAATCTCTTCGCCGTGCAGGCCGTTGCGGTTTTGCCTGAAGATGATCGGCCCGGGTGAACTGAGCTTGACGCCGATGGCCACCGCTGCCAGCACCGGCGCAATCAGCACCAGGATCAGACTGGCCAGCACCAGGTCGCTGATGCGTTTCATCATCCGGTTGGTGCCGGTGAACGGGGTTTCGCAGATGCCCACCACCGGCACGCCGCTCATGTCCTGCAGCCGGCCCTGGATGATGCTGATGCCGAACACGTCGGGCACGAAGAAGATCGACGCCGTGGTGCCCTGCAGGCGCTCCAGCAGTTCGATGATGCGGGGCTGCGAGCCCAGCGGCAGCGTGATGAACACGTCCTTCACGCCCTGGCTGCGGATGTAGGGTGCCGCGTCGCGCAACGTGCCCAATTGTTGGCCAATGCTGTCGGCATGCACCCGGGCGTCGGCGCGGTCGTCGAAGTAGCCCAGAAAGTCGATGCCCTGCGCCGGGTTGTGGCTCAAGGCGTGGGCCACCTTGACGCCCAGCGCGCTGGCGCCGATGACCACCGCGCTGCGGCGGTTGGCGGGGTCGGCCGCCTGACGCCGCACGGCCAGAAAACCCAGCCGAACCGCCAGCAGCTGAAACAGCGGCGTGGCGATGGCCCAGACCAGGATCACGTCGCGATCGAACAGATCGAGACTGCGCGTGCCGTAGCCGAAACCGGCCAGGATCGCCAGCAAGGTGAGCCACGCGCCGAGGATGCCCACCGCCGCCGAACTGAGCCGGTCGCGAAAGCGGTTGATGCCGGGCCAGACCAGCGCGACGACCAAAAAACACAGCGTGAGGTCGGCGCGCCCGATGGGCTCGTTGTGCCAGGCCATGGCGGCCGCGTACACCGCGACGGTGATCGCCGGTTCCAGCACCGTGGCGATGAAGGCCGTGACCGACTGGGGCGCGCTGTTGAAGTTGTGGTTGTTTCGGGTGTCGAACATCAGGGGCACTGGTTCATGGCGCAGCTTGGGCGGGGCTGTCGTCCATGGTGGCTCGATTTGTCGGCGCCATGGCTCGCACCCTCCCAGGAATCCGGCCACGGCAAAGCTGCATTCTCGGCTAAATACATGACGGCTTTGCAGGGCGGCGGCGCTGTCAAAGGGGACGAATCCCTACAATCTCCCCAATGTTGCAGAACCTCAATGCCCTCTGGGCGCCCGCGCTGATGGACCGGTTGGTGCTGGTGGTCAACCATGTGCTGGCGGCAGAACCGGCGGCCGTACAGCGCCTGATGCCGCACCGTGGCCGCGTACTGCGGCTCGATTTGTTGCAATTGCCGCGCCTGTTGCCGGCGCCGCCGCCGCTGGCCTTCGTCATCACCCCTGCGGGCTTGGTCGAATGGTGCCGCGAGCCGGCAGATGCCGACCTGCGGGTGCGCCTGGACGTCGCCAACCCGGCTGCGTTGGCGTTTCAGGCGGTTACAGGAAACATGCCGCCGCTGGTCATCGAAGGCGACGCGCAACTGGCTGCCGA
>JAYSVE010000425.1:0-1757 GCA_043718725.1 Methylibium sp. | reverse complement strand
GTTCCAGAGGTTCCTCAGGTAGCCGGATGCCGTGGCGTTGAAATCGGCCGGCGCGGCCAGGCCGTCCTGCGGCACCGAGAAGACGAAGTAGGCGCTGGGCGACCCCATGAAGCCGTCCCAGACCTCGGGCGTTCCGCTGGCGGGGTTGGGCAGCGCGGTCGCGAAGACGTTGAGGTCCTTGCGGGCGCCGTTTTGCAACATCCGGAACACCATCACCGGCTGCTTGCTGGCGTTTCTGGAGACGCTCTTGACCTCGTAGCTGACCTTGATGGCGCCGGCCGGCAGCCGGCTAGTGTTCGAGGCGATCCAGGCCGAGTTGCTGTTGGCGTTGCCGCCGGCGACATGCAGGGAACTCCGGGCGTTCGGCGGCGTCACCGGAAGGTGGGTGACGTCGATGTTGGCGCTGGTGTGGCACTGCGAGCACTGCGCGTCGTCAGGCTGGGCCAGGCCGCCATGTGCAAAGCCGTTGTGGGTGGTGGTGGAGGTCAGCCCCTTCGCCGAGTCGGCCAGCGTCACGCCCATGCCGGTCGCGAAGTTGATGCCATCGTGGCAACCACCGCAGGCCAGGCGGTTCGGCACGTTCTTCCAGTTGTCGCCCTGCTTGGTCTTGGCGGTCGACGTGTCTGAACCGTCGTGGCACTTGGTGCAGTTGCGCAGGTCCTGCGGGAACGCCACTTCGTTGTAGCGCACGCCGGCGTAGTTGTAGTTCTTCTTGGCCAGGTGCTTGCCCATGTGGGTCTTGTGGATGTGGTTGGGCAGGTTGCCGATCGCAAAGCCATCGACCTTTTCGGTGGTGGTCGTGAACGCCAGCGTGGTCGGGTTGATCGTCGCCTCGTTCCGGCCGTACTTGCGTTGCTCGGTGTGGCACATCACGCAGTAGCGGGTTTCATTGCGGCTGCCACCGTGGAAGCCGGCGCCCGAGCTCTCGGCGCTGTCGCCCGGAATGCCGCCGAGCTTGCGGTGGCACTCGTTGCATTTGGCGGTGGCCACGATGTCGCGGCCCGAATCCGCCGCAGGTTGGCCGGTGGCGGGCGTGAAGTCGTAGATCACGTCCACGGGCTTGACCATCGGCACCGCCGGAACCGTGCTGAACGCGACGCCATTCGGTGTGTTGGTTCCGGTGCCCGGGGCGTTGCCGGACAGCTGGATCGTCAGGCGGTGCACGAGGTTGGGCTCGAACGTCAGGTCGCCGAGATCGGCCTTGCTGTTTGCGCCGGTGACGGTCATCGCGTCGACCTGGGCCTTGAGTTGCGGTATGTCACGGTAGAACGTGTACTTGTAGCTGCCGTCGCCGTTGTCGACCAGCGTGCCGGTGGTGTCGGTGCCCGGCCGGCTGGGGGCGGCGTTGGCAATGACGCCGGTGGTGGCGTTCTTGGTCGGCACCGTCGTCACGATGTAGCTGACCCACTTGCTCGGGTTGCCATCCGCGCCGGGCACGAGCTTGGCCAGAGAAAACGCGAGGTTGGTCAGGCCGGCGACGGTGGCGGTGGCGTTTTGGGCTCGATTGCCCAAGCCGACGACGGGGTTGCCATTGGCATCGGCGACCGTGAAGCTGACGACGGGCGGGCTGCTGATGCTGACCCCGGTGACCGCGACCTGCGGCGCGAGCCCAGCCCAGGCCGCGGCCGCGGCGTCGGTGGCCGGCGCTGAATTGCTGCCGACCTTGACCGCGGTCGTGCCGCTCGCGCCGGGCGGCCCGGCCGGGCCGGCGGGACCGGCGGGGCCGGTGTCGCCACTGCCGCCGCAACCCGACATCA
>JAYSVE010000424.1:0-1759 GCA_043718725.1 Methylibium sp. | reverse complement strand
CAACACCCGGTCGGCGGACTCGCTGGAGGTGCGGCCCGACTTCGGGTCGTAGTCGAGCACGCTGTCGATCACGACCGCCTCACCCGTCGCCGGGCAGGACACCACATGCGTGGCGGTGAAGGTCGCCTCGTCGAAGAAGGTCTTGATGGTCGGGCTGTTCATGGGGAGCACCTTACGATTTACAATTTACTTAACTATCATATAATGACGTTCTTATGAAAGCAAGCCACTCGCCAAAACCGCGTCGCCCGGCGCCGGCAACGCCGCAGCCGCAGGCAACCGACGCGCTCGCGACCTCCGCAAACCCCATTGTGGAGTTGCGCCGCCGCTCCCACGAAGCGGCGACGCTGCTCAAGGCCTTGGCCAACCCCGACCGTTTGCTGCTGCTGTGCCACCTGGTCGAGGCCGAGCACCCGGTTGCCGCCCTCGGCGCTCTCACGGCCATTGCCCAACCCACGCTGTCGCAACAATTGCGCGTGCTGCGTCACGAAGGCCTGGTCGCGACGCGGCGCGAGGGCAAGTCGATCCACTATCGCGTCGCGTCGCCGGCCGTGCTGGCCGTGCTGCAAACGCTTTACCGCCTGTACTGCGCCCCCGGCGCGGCCGCCATTCACTGATCTCAAGGAGAAGCAAATTGACCATCGACTGGAATGCATTCACGCCGTGGAGCGCAGGGCTCGGAGGCCTGCTCATCGGCCTGGCGACCGCCTTGTACCTGCTGGGCAACGGCCGCGTGGCGGGCATCGCCGGGATCGTCGCGAGCCCGCTGCGGACCCTTCTTTCGGGCGCCAGCCTCGGCCCGGAGCGCACCCGGCTGCTGTTCATCGGCGGCCTGCTGCTGGCGCCGTGGCTGTGGCGCCTGGCGGCGCCATTGCCGAGCATGCGGGTCGACGTCGGCTGGCTCGGCGTCGTCGCCGCGGGCCTGCTGGTGGGCGTCGGCGTGCGCATGGGCAACGGCTGCACCAGCGGGCATGGCGTGTGTGGCCTGAGCCGCTTCTCGCCGCGTTCGCTGGCCAACGTGCTGGCCTTCATGGCGGCGGGTTTCGCCACCGTGTTCGTGCTTCGGCATTGGCTTTGAGGGAATCCTGATGAACGCTTTTTTTGCCATTCTGAGTGGTCTGGTGTTTGGCCTGGGCCTGATGGTCAGCGGCATGACCGACCCGTCCAAGGTCAAGGGCTTTCTCGATTTGGCCGGCGCCTGGGACCCGAGCCTGGCGCTGGTCATGGGCGGGGCCATCGTCGTGGGCGCGGTGGCGTTTGCGTTGGGCCGACGCCGCACGCTGTCGTGGACCGGCGCGCACATGGAAATCCCCAGCGCCACCGTGATCGACCGGCGTTTGCTGCTGGGCGGCGCGCTGTTCGGAGCCGGCTGGGGCATCGCCGGGTTCTGCCCTGGCCCGGCCATCGTCGCGGCAAGCTCGGGGTCGGGCGCAGCGCTGGCCTTCGTCGCCGCGATGCTTGCGGGCATGGTGCTGCACGACCGGTGGTTGGCCGCCCCGCCGGCGGCGAATCGCGGCGCCAAGCCGACCGCTGGCGTCGGCGCGGCACGCTGATCGACGCGGCGCTTCATGAGCGCCCCAAGGCCGGCCGGGGCCGGCCGTCCCCCGCGGGGATCAAGGAAAGTAGCAAAGCCACATTTCCTTGAGATCCCATGTGGCTTGATCCGGCGCAAACCCGGTGCCGGTCGCGGCCCACAGAATCGGTTCGCAGTTGAGGAATGTCACGCCCGTCACGATGGCCGCCGGGCCGATCAAGGCTG
>JAYSVE010000423.1:0-4093 GCA_043718725.1 Methylibium sp. | reverse complement strand
CCAACGAAAAATGGCTGGCCCTGGCCGAAGACCGTTTTGGCGTGCCGGCCGACGTCGTGCTGGGCATCATCGGCGTCGAGTCCCTGTTCGGGCAGCAGACGGGCAACTTCCGCGTCGTCGATGCCCTCGCGACGCTGGCGTTCGACTTCCCCACCGGTCGCAAGGACCGCGCACCTCTTTTTCGCGACGAGCTCGAGGCGTTCTTGCGCATGTGCCACCAGTCGGGTCTGGAGCCGTTGGAGGTGCGCGGCAGCTACGCCGGCGCGATCGGCATGCCGCAGTTCCTGCCCTCCAGCGTCAACAAATACGCGCTTGATCTGGACGCCGACGGCCAGATCGACCTGCGGGGCAGCGCGGCCGATGTGATCGGCAGCGTGGCCCATTACCTGGCCGAGTTCGGCTGGCAGCGCGGCATGTCCGCGCGCTTCGATGTGACGCCGCCACCCGAGACCCGCGCCCGCGCGACGCTGCTGCTGCCGGACATCGTGCCGAGCTTCAGCGCCCAGGAGTTCGCGCAGCACGGCGCCATCCTGAGCCCGGCCGCGCGGTCCTTCGAAGGCAAGCTCGCGCTGGTGGAATTGCAGAACGGTGACGCCGCGCCCAGCCATGTGGCGGGCACCGCCAACTTCTACGCGATCACGCGCTACAACTGGTCGAGTTACTACGCGCTGGCGGTGATCGAGCTGGGCGAGGCGATTGCACGCGAGCGTTGGCGCGCGTCGCGCTGAACCGGTCCGACGGCGGGCGGGTTGACCCGCGCCGCGGCGCGACGTCACATTGGTTCGAGTTCCATTTCTGGCATGTCCAACGCGAGCTCCAGCGCCGCCATGTCCAGCACCCTTGCCGGCTCCTTGCGCAGCGGCTGGCGCGCCGGGCTCGGCGCGGCCCAGTCATGGATGGCGACCGGCACGAACTCGATCAGCTGCTGCGCCGGCATGGGCGCGCGCACCGCGACGTCGCAGCGTTCCAGCGCACGGGCCTGGGCGTCGATCCAGGCTTGAAACGACGGGTCGCCCGGCACGGCGACCTCGACCGCAAGGCCTTGGCCGAGGTCCCAGCTCGAGTCGAACCAGCCCGGGCCCAGCGGCAGGTCGCGCAACGCCGGAAGGTCCATCATCTGGAAGCGACGCGAGCCGGCGCGGCCCCGATGACGCCAACGGGACAGCGCTGCGAAAACATTGAAGCGGATGGTCATGGGTCTCTCCATTCGTTGCGGGGTTGATGAGACGAAGTGTTGCCGCCGCAGCCGCGATCGAACATCCCGCTCAGGTCGGAAACCGGGGCGCGCGGCCCACCCCTCAAAGGACTCCCCTTTTCGGGGGATGGCGGCGCCCGGGCCAGGGCGCCGGCCCGGCGGATCGGCGGCCGGGTCAGTCTGCCGACACGGGCACGGTGTGGCGCCAGTAGCGCCGGGTCGCGCCGCGTTCGCACACGCCCAGGGTGCTTTGCGCGGAGTTCCAGTGCCAGGCGCCGCAGGCGGGGCTGCTCAGCGTATGGATGCCGCGCTCGGTCAGGCGCCCCAGCACTTCGGGCGCCGGGTGCGCAAAGCGGTTGCGGTAGCCGGCCTGGATGATGGCCGTCTGCGGCGCCACCGCCGCCAGGAACGCCGGCGTCGACGACGTGCGGCTGCCGTGGTGCGCCACGATCAACACGCTGCTGCGCAAGGCCGCGCCGTGCCCGGCCACCAGGGCCTGCTCCTGTTCGTGTTCGATGTCACCCGTGATCAATGCGCTGGCCTGCGACCCACCCGCCGCGACGACGCGCAACACACACGACATGGCGTTCGACTTCAGGTTGCGCGCGTAGTCAGCGCCCAGCGGGCGCAGCACCTCGAAGCGCACGCCGTCCCAGTCCCACGCCTGCCCGGCCTCGCAGCGAAGCCGGCGCGGCGCCAGCGTCATCAACGGGTGCGCGGGCTCCAGCGAACTGAGCACATCGGTCACCGGCAGGCCGTTCAGAAGCGCCCGCGCGCCACCCACGTGGTCGAGGTCGCGGTGGCTCAGCAGCAGGCGGTCGATGTGGCGCTCGCCACGCGCACGCAGCAGCGGCAACAGCACGCGCTGGCCGGCATCGCTGTCGCGCGAATACTGCGGCCCGGCGTCGTACACCAGCAAATGTTCACGCGTGCGCACCAGCACGGCGGTGCCCTGGCCCACATCCACGGCCAGCAGTTCGAACTCGCCAGGGTCGGGCAGCGCGCGCGCCGGCCACAGCAAGGGCAGCAACAACGGCAGTGCCATCAGGCGGGCGCGCCAGGGCAGCGGCAACACCAGCAGAACCGCCGCCAGCAGACCGGCCCACTGGGCCCAGCCCGGCGCGGCCGGCGCGATCCACACGGCACCCGGCACGGCGGCCAGCCAGCCCAGCAGCACGCTGAGTTGGCGGACCACCCAGGCGCCCAGCGACCACAGCGGCGCCGCGGCCACCCCCAGCAAGGCCAGCGGCGTGATCACCAGCGTGACCAGCGGAATCGCCACCAGGTTGGCCGCGAACCCCACCAGTGACACCTGGTTGAAAAACACCAGCGACAGCGGCGCCAGTCCGAGCGTGACACGCCACTGCGTGGCCACGCCGGCGCGGACCGCGGCCCAAGCCCGCAGCGCCCAGCGCTGCCAGAAAGCGCTGGTCGTCGCGACTGCGCCCGCCGTCGCAGACACCAGCGGGGCCGAGGCCATCAACAACCCGACCGCCACGAACGACAACCAGAAGCCCGCCTGCAGCAGCGCCCACGGGTCGAGCGCGGTGACCACCACCGCCGCCGCCAACAGGACCAGCAGCCAGGGCCAGCGCAGGCCCAGGGACTGCAGCAGCGTCACCGCGGCCAGCATCCACACCGTGCGTTGTGACGGCACGCCCCAGCCGGAGAACAGCGCATAGGCCGCGGCGGCCAGAAAGCCGCCCCAACGCGCGGCCTGCGGCGCCGGCAGCCACAACATCGCGGGGGCGCTGCGGCGCCACAAGGCGCCGATGGCCAGCCCCGCCAGCCACGCGAACATCGTCACGTGCAAGCCGCTGATCGACACGAGGTGGGCGATTCCTGTGCTGCGAAACAGCTCCCAGTCTTCGCGCTCGATCGCGCCCTGGTCGCCCACGGCCAGCGCCGCCAGCACGCCGGCCGCACGACGGTCGGAGACCTGCGCCTCGATGGCGTCGCGAACCCGTTGGCGCAGCCGCTCCACGGGATAGCCCGCGGCGTTGTCCAGGCGCAGCGCCGGCGCGTCGCGCACATAGCCCGTCGCGCGCACGCCTTGTTCGAACAGGTTCAACTCGTGGTCGAAGCCATGCGGGTTGACGTTGCCGTGCGGCTGGCGCAGCCGCACCGTGAAGCGCCAGCGCTGGCCGGCGCGCAATTCGCTTTGCGGCTGGCTCAGGACCGCGTCTTCGTGAAAGCCCTTGTACCAACCCAGGGTGATGCTCGGCGGCAGCACGACCGCCTGCCCGCGCAGGCTGGCGGCGTCGACCCGGAATCGAAACCGCAAGCCCGAAGCACCGACCTGCGGCAGGCTTGCCACGACGCCAGTCACCTCCAGGTCCTGGCCTTCGAGCGACGCCGGCAACTGCTCAGCAAGCCGCACGCCGGCGCGCAGGCCGGACGCGCCCCACCCGAGCAGCGCGGCGCCGAGCACCGCCACGACGAAGACCCGCCGCCAACGCCACGCGCCGACCAGGCCCAGCGCCCCCAGCGCCAGCGCGGCGCCATACGCCGGCAGAGGCACCAGCGTGCGCTCCTGCAAATGCAGCGCCACGCCCGCCAACCAGGCCAGCGCCAGGCCTGCCAGGCGCCACCCGGTGTCGGTTCCTCCCATCGGTGCAGTGTAGGATTTGCCCATCCCAACTCCGACCCCGGGAAACCCATGAACACCGTCTACGACCGCCTCAAGGCCCTGAGCATCGAACTTCCGCCGCTGTCGATTCCGGCCGCCGCGTATGTGCCCTTTGTGCGCACCGGCAACCTGGTGTTCGTCTCCGGCCACATTGCACGGCGCAACGGCAAGCCATGGGTCGGCCAACTGGGCCGCGACATGGACACGGCCACCGGCAAGGCGGCCGCGCGCGCGGTCGCCATCGAACTGATGGGCAGCCTGCATGCGGC
>JAYSVE010000422.1:0-1764 GCA_043718725.1 Methylibium sp. | reverse complement strand
TGGCAATCCTGTGCGGCATTGCCGTGACCGCGCTGTTCGGCCTGGCCAATGGCCTGTTGGTCACCCGCATCAAGTTGCCGCCGTTCATCGTCACGCTGGGCACGCTGAACATCGCGTTCGCGATCACCCAGCTCTACTCCAACGCCCAAACCGTCACCGACGTGCCGCCGCTGATGACCGCATTGGGCGGCACCTTTCAACTCGGCGGCACCGCCGTCGCCCATGGCACCGTGCTGATGATCCTGCTGTACCTGGGCGTGTGGTTCTGGCTGCGTGAAACCGCCGCCGGCCGGCATGTCTACGCGGTCGGCAACAACGCCGAAGCCACCCGTCTGACCGGCATCGCGACCGACCGCGTGCTGCTGGGCGTGTACGTGTTGGCGGGGGTGTTCTACGGCATCGCCTCGCTGCTGTCGGTGGCGCGCACCGGCGTCGGTGACCCGAATGCCGGACAGACCGAAAACCTCGACGCCATCACCGCCGTGGTGCTGGGCGGCACCAGCCTGTTCGGCGGGCGCGGGATGATCCTCGGCTCGCTGATCGGCGCGGTGATCGTCGGCGTGCTGCGCAACGGCCTCACGCTGATGGGCGTGCAGTCGGTCTACCAGGTGTTGATCACCGGCATCCTGGTGATTCTGGCGGTGGCCATCGACCAGCTCTCACGCAAGGGAGGTCGCTAGCATGGCCAGCCCACAAATCGTCATGCAGGCCAAGGGCCTGGTCAAGCGCTACGGCCAGGTGGTGGCCCTGGACGGGGTCGATTTCGAGTTGCGCGCCGGTGAAATACTGGCGGTGATCGGCGACAACGGCGCCGGCAAGTCGTCGCTGATCAAGTGCCTGTCGGGCGCGACCATCCCCGACGAAGGCGAGATCCTGCTCGACGGCAAGACCATCCACTTCAAGAGCCCGATGGACGCGCGCCGCGCCGGCATCGAAACCGTCTACCAGGACCTCGCGGTGGCCCCGGCCATGACCATCGCCGAGAACCTGTTCATGGGCCGCGAGATTCGCCGCCCGGGCTTCCTGGGCAAGGTGCTGCGCATGCTCGACAAGAAAGAAATGCTCAAGCAAAGCATTGCCCGCATGAACGATCTGAAGGTCGGCATCCGCTCCATGACCCAGGCGGTCGAAACCCTCTCCGGCGGCCAGCGCCAGTGCGTGGCCGTGTCGCGCGCGGCGGCTTTCGCGCAGCACGTGGTCATCATGGACGAACCGACCGCGGCGCTCGGCGTCAAGGAAGGCAACATGGTGCTCGAGTTGATCCGCCGGGTGCGCGACAAAGGCCTGCCGGTGGTGCTGATCTCGCACAACATGCCGCATGTGTTCGAGGTTGCCGACCGCATCCACGTGGCGCGGCTGGGCAAACGCGGCACCGTGCTCAACCCCAAGAAAATCAGCATGAGCGATACCGTCGCGGTGATGACCGGCGCCCTGCGCCCTGAAGATTTGCCGGCCGAGGCGCTGGCGCTGTGAGGACCGAACCATGCTGAAGGGCATCCACCCCCTGCTGACGCCAGACCTGCTCAAGCTGCTTTGCGAAATGGGGCATGGCGACGAGATTGTGCTGGCCGACGCCAACTTCACCGCCGAGTCGCTCAGCGCCCGCCGTCCGGTGCTGCGTCTGGCCGGTGCGGGCATGCGCGAGGCCTGCGCGGCCGTGTTGTCGGTGTTCCCGCTGGACGGCTTCGTTGCGCGCCCGGTGGCGTACATGCAGGTCGGCGACACGCCCGAGGGCTACCGCTCCGAGCTGCAGCGCGGCGTGAT
>JAYSVE010000421.1:0-4098 GCA_043718725.1 Methylibium sp. | reverse complement strand
CCGCGCTGGGCCATTTCCCCGGCCATCACCGCAGCCGCGCCGGCGACAGCGGGCACGAGTTCCGCGGCCTGGTGCCCTTGCACGACGCGCCCGATGTGCGCCGGCTCGACCTGCATGCCAGCCTGCGCGACCCGATGGGCCAGTGGCTGGCGCGCGTCGCGAGTGAGCGCAAGGCCGTGCCGGTCTACGCGGTGGCCGACCTGTCGGCGTCGATGGGTTTTGTCGGCCAGCGACGCAAGCTCGATGTGCTGGCCGACTTCACCCAAAGCCTGGCCTGGTCGGCCTGGCGCACCGGGGACGCCTTCGGCTTTGTCGGTTGCGATGAGACCGTGCGCACCGACTGGCTGGCGCCGCTGCTGCGCAGCCGCGGCGCCGGCCAGACGCTGGCGCAGCGGCTGCGCAGCTTCGAGCCCTCGGGGCGCAACGCCAGCGGCCTGTGCAACGCGCACCGCTGGCTGCGGCGGCAGCGTTCGATGGTGTTCCTGCTGTCCGACTTTCACTTCGCCCCCGAGCAGATCGACCGGCTGCTGGCGTCGCTGGCGCACCATGAACTCGTGCCGGTGCTGCTGTGGGACCGCGCCGAGTTCGAAGCACCCGCTGGCAGCCACGGCCGGCTGGGCGTGATCGAGGATGCCGAAACCGGCCAGCGTCGCGTGCTGTGGTTGCGCCGCAGCGTGCGCGAACGCTGGAAAGAATTGATGGCGCAGCGGCGCGAAACGCTGGCCGCGCTGTTCCGCCGGCACCGGGTTCGACCGCTGGTCTTGCTGGATGGGTTCAACGCCGACGCCGTCACGGCGCATTTCCATGGCTGAGGCGGCACGTCGAGTGCGGCGGATTCTGCCGGTGCTGCTGGCGACACTGCTGGCGGCGCTGCTGGCACCGCCCTTGCCGGCGCAAACCCAAGCCCCCGAACCGGCGCAGTTGCTGGCGCGCACCGTCGAGCCGCGGGCCTTCGGGCACCGTCTCGGCGACGTCGTTGAACGCCAGGTGATCGTCGAGGTGCCGAGCCGGCTCAAGCTCGACGAGGCCTCGCTGCCAACGCCCGGGCCCCAAGGCCCGGTGCTGGAACTGCGCTCGATGGCGCGAACCTGGCAGCCCACCGCCACCGGTCAGCGCCTGACCCTGCGTCTGCACTACCAGATGTTCGCCGCGCCGGTCAGCGTGCGCACCTACGAATTGCCCAAGCTGCAATTGCGTTTCGACGGCCTGCCGCGTGCCGAAGAACAGCGCATCGAGCCCTGGCCGTTGGTGGTGGCGGCGCTGGCGGCGGAAGACGCTTCGGCGCGCGAGGGCCTGGGTGAGTTGCGCCCCGACATCGCCCCGCCGCTGCGCGACACGACGCTCGAGCGCAACGTGCTGTGGGCCTGCGCGGCAGTGGCCACGCTGCTCGCGGCCTACCTGGCCTTCGTCTACTTCGGCCTGCCGTGGTGGGGCCGCCAGCAGCGTCCCTTTACCCAGGCCTTGCGGGCGGTGCAGGCTCAGGGCGCGGGTGACACCGATTGGCGCGCGGCCTGGCGCGCCATGCATGCCGCGTTCGACCAAACGGCCGGGCGAACACTGTTTGCCGACGCGGTGGACGGCTTCGTGGCGCGGCAGCCCCGGTTTGCGGCGCTGAAGGGCGACATCGAGCAGTTCTTCCAGCACTCGCAGGCGGCTTTCTTCAACGAGGCCCCGTGGGTGCCCAGGCCGCAGCGCGAATGGCTGCTGGCCTTTGCGCGTGCTTGCCGCGATGCCGAGCGGGGGTCGGCATGAGCTTGCCATTCAACCTGCTCGCGCTGCCCTTCACCTGGCCGGGGCTGCTGTTGGCCTTGCCGCTGGTGGTGTTGCCGCTGTGGCGGCGCCGCCGGCAAGCGCTGTCGCACTCCAGCCTGACGCTGTTGCCGGTCGACCGCTTGTCGGGGTTGCTTGACTTCGCACTGCGGGCGTTGGCCGTGCTCGCGGCCTTGGCCACGTTGCTGGGCATGGCCGGGCTGTACCGGCCGGCCTTTGACGTGGAGCGGGTCGGGCAGGGCGCCGAGATCGCCTTGCTGGTGGACCGCAGCCTGAGCATGGACCAGGCCTTCATCACGCCCGAGGCGCTCAAGCTGCCCAAGGGCGGCGACGTCCAGAGTTTCATCCGCAACCTCCACAAGGACCGCCCGTCCAAGCAGCAAACCGCGCGTCGGCTGTTGGCCGAATTTGCGGCGCAACGAACGAACGATCGGTTTGCGATGTTGGTGTTCAGCACGCTGCCGATTCCGGTGCTCGACTTCACCGGCAAGCCGGCGGCCGTGCAGGCGGCCATCCGGGCCGGCGAGGTCGGCCGTGGGCTGGCCGAAACCGACATCGGCCTGGCGATGCTGGCCGGCATCGAGACCTTTCGCGACCGGCCCTACAGCGGCTCGCGCATCCTGATGCTGGTGTCCGACGGAGGCGACCGGCTCGACATCGAGACCCGCGAGCTCATCGCCCAGCAGATGCGCGACTTGCGCATCACGCTGTACTGGATCTACATCCGTTCGCTGCGCAGTCCCGGCCTGGCGGACGCGCCCGAGGGCGACAGCAAGAGCGCCGACACCGCGCCCGAGTATTTCCTGCACCAGTTCTTCAAGGGCATGGGCGCGCCCTACCGGGTCTACGAGGCCGAGAGCCCCGAGTCGCTGAAGCGCGCGATGGCCGACGTGAGCCGTCTGGAGACAACGCCCATCACCTACGTCGACACGATTCCCCGGCGCGACCTGTCGCAGTGGTGCTATGGCCTGGCGCTGGCCTGCGTGCTGGCGCTGCTGGCCGCAAAAATGCTGGAGTTGCGCACATGGCGCTGACGCTGCGGGCCATCGCTTCGAAGCGGCGCACGCGCGCGGCCTGGTGGGCATTGGCCGCCAGCGTCGCGGTGGCCGCCAGCGCCGCCCTGTCGTGGGCGCTGAAGGCACGCGACAACGCGCTGATCGGCACGGCACAGGCGCTGTCCCAGGCCAAGCCGGACGATGGCGCCGGGTTCGAGAACACCCCACCGGCGCTGCTGTTTGCCCAGGCGCACGAACTGGCCGCCGCCGACAAGCCCGACCTGGCGCTGGCGCGCTACCGTGCCCTGTACCTGCTGCCGGCCTTTGGCCCCAGCGCACGCTACAACAGCGCCAATTTGTTGATGCGCCAGGCGTTGTCGCTGCGTGACACCGACAACGCCGGCCAGGCGCTGCCGCTGATCGAACTGGCCAAGCAAGGCTACCGCCAGGTGCTGCGCGCCGACCCCGGCCAGTGGGACGCGCGCTACAACTACGAGCGCGCCCAGCGGGCCCAGCCCGACCCCGACGAGATGGACGCGCCGATCGGCGAGCCGCGCGCCCAGGCCGAGCGGTCGCCGACGACGACCCGCGGTGTCGGCGGCGGGTTGCCGTGACCGGGTTGCCGCGTTGGCGCACCCCGCTGCAGGCCATTCGGCGGGGCCTGCAAGGCCGTGGCGAGGTTCTGGCGCTGGTGCTGGCGGCGCTGGCGCTGGGCGCCACGTTTGCCCGGCCGACCGCTGGCCTGCAACTGCCGCAAATCGAGGCCGTGGTGGTGTTCGACATCACCCAGAGCATGAACGTCGCCGACGAATCGAACGCCGGCAAACCGGTCGCGCGTCTGGCCAGCGCCAAGGCGCAGATCGAGGAGCTGTTGCCGATGCTGCCCTGTGGCTCGCGCCTGGGCTGGGGCATCTTCACCGACTACCGGAGCTTCTTGCTGATCGAGCCGATCGAGGTCTGCGAGCACCGGCGAGAGCTGGTCAGCGAGTTGCGGCGCATCGACGCGCGCATGGCCTGGGCCGGCAACAGCGAAGTCGCCAAGGGTCTGAACAGCGGCCTGCAAATGGCCAATGCGCTGGAGGGCACACCGGCGCTGGTGTTCATCAGCGACGGCCATGAGGCGCCACCGATCAGCCCGAACTACCGGCCTGCCTTCAGCCTGCCGCGCGGCAAGGTGCGTGGCCTGGTGGTGGGCGTCGGCGGCGAGACGCCGCAGCCCATCCCGAAGCTCGACCCGGTCGGCCGCTCACTCGGGGTGTGGGAGGCCAAGGACGTGACCCAGGTCGACCCGCGCACGCTGGGCCGCGCGGGCAACCGCGAGGCCATGGCCGAC
>JAYSVE010000043.1:0-2395 GCA_043718725.1 Methylibium sp. | reverse complement strand
CACGGGCCATCCGCCGGGCGACCTTGCATGCCTGCGTGCTGGCCGGGGTGTGGGGGGTCGTGCCGCTGGCGCTGTTCCACGCCGCCAGCGGCTCCGAACGATTGCTGCTCAGCACGCTCACGACCGGGATGATTTGCGCCGGCGGCATCGCGCTGGTGACGGTGCCGGTGGCGGCGACCGCCTACGTGTTGATTCTGGCGGCCTCGGGGGCATGGGCGCTCGTCAGCGCCGAATTCCCGTTGGCGCTGACGCTGGGCCTGCTGCTGCTGTGCTACAGCGCGGTCGTGCTGGTCGGCGTGTGGTCGAACTCGCGGTTGTTTGTGGCCCACCTGATGGACCAGGCCGAGGTCGAGCGGCACAACCAGGTGATCGGCCTGCTGCTGCACGACTTCGAGGAGCATGCCAGTGACCTGCTCTGGGAACTCGACGGGCGCGGCCACCCGTGCCATGTCTCGGCCAAGCTGCAGGCGGCCCTGGGCCAATCGATCGAAGCCCTCGCGGCCACGCCGATCTTCGAGCTGTTGGGCACGCTGCAAGCCGCGGTGCCGGAAGAACAGCGCCATCATTTCGAGGCGTTGCGCAGGTGCCTGAATCGCGGTCTGCCGTTCAAGGACATGGTCTTGCCAGTGCAGGCCACCGGCCGGACCCGCTGGTGGTCTTTGGCCGCCAAACCCCTGCTCGACGCCAAAGGCCGGCACAGCGGCTGGCGCGGCGTGGCCAGCGACGTCACCGAAGCCCAGCGGGCCAACAGCCAGCTCACCTTCCTGGCCCACTTCGACCCTCTCACCGGCCTGGCCAACCGGTACCAGTTGCGCGTGCTGCTGGCCGACCTGCTGGCGCCTGGCCTGCAAGCCGCCTCGCCCTGTGCCTTGTTGTGCCTGGACCTGGACCACTTCAAGTCCATCAACGACACGCTTGGCCATGCGGTGGGCGACGGCTTGCTGCAGGAGGTGGCCAGACGGCTGCTGGCCGGCATCCGCCAGAGCGACAGCGCGGGCCGGCTGGGCGGCGACGAGTTCGTCGTGATCCTGCAGGGCGTGAAGTCAAAGGACGAGGTGGAGATGCTGACGCGGCGCCTGCTGGAGCAGTTGCACCAGCCTTGCGAGATCCAGGGTGCCAGCATTTCGCTGCGCATCAGCATCGGCGTGGCCATGGCGCCGCAGGACGGCACCCAGATCGACACGCTGCTCAACAATGCCGACCTGGCCTTGTACGCGGCCAAGTCGGAGGCGCGCGGCGACTTCCGCTTCTTCGAGCCGCGCATGGCGACCCAGACGCGGCGCCGGCTGCAAGTCGAACACGCCCTGCGCGGCGCCACCAAAAACGGCGAACTGCGGCTGGTGTTCCAGCCCCAGGTCGACCTGAGGCAGCGGCGCGTGATCGGCTTCGAGGCGCTGCTGCGCTGGACCCACCCGGAGCTGGGCGAGGTCTCCCCCACCGAGTTCATTCCGGTGGCCGAGGAATCGGGCCTGATCCTCGAGATGGGACATTGGGTTCTGAGCCAGGCCTGCCAGATCGCCAGCGACTGGCCCGAGACCGTGCATGTCTCGGTCAACGTGTCATCGGTGCAGGCCATGTCCAGCGACCTGAGCGAAACCATTCGCCTGATCCTCGAACGGCTGGGCATGCCGGCGCGCCGGCTGGAGCTGGAAATCACCGAGTCGGTGTTCCTGAACGAATCGCACACCACGATCCATTGCCTGCGCGCCCTCAAGGCCCTGGGCCTGCGGATCGCGCTGGACGATTTTGGCACCGGCTATTCGTCGCTGGCCTACCTGCGCCGCTTTCCCTTCGACACCCTCAAGATCGACCGCAGCTTCGTGCGCGAACTGATGTCGCGCGGCGACGCTCGCGCGATCGTCAAGACCATCGTCGGGCTGGCCGGCACCTTGAACATGAGCACCGTGGCCGAAGGGGTCGAAGAGGCGGCGCAAATGGAAGTGCTGAACACCTTCGGGTGCAGCGCCATCCAAGGCCACCTGGTGGCGCGGCCGATGGCGGCGGACGAAGTCCCGGCCTTCCTGAAGGCCTGGGCGCAGCGCCCGCCGCGTGAACCGGGGCAATTGCGCCGGACCGACGTGCTGCCAGGAAACCCGGGCCCATCGCGCAAGCCCTTTGACGTGGACCGGCTCGGGCTTGCGCCAACGCTAAACATTCCGCCTCCCGATGAGCGAGCCAAACAACGCCACTGAAGCCGCCTTGATCGCTTGCTGCCGCCAAGGCGACGCCGACGTCTGAGTTTGCCTCGCACGCCGCGATCAACCCCTGGTCTTCGCGGTCGCCCTGCGCGCCGGCCTTGACGAGCATGGCGCGGCCGACGTGTTCCAGACCGTTCTTGCGCAGCGCTCGAAGAAGCTGTCGCGACTCACCCAGCCCGAGCGGCAGCGGGCCTGGA
>JAYSVE010000420.1:0-4102 GCA_043718725.1 Methylibium sp. | reverse complement strand
TCGTGGCGGACGGCCAGCACGACCGTGTTGCCTTCCTTGGTCGGCTGCACGCTCCACACATGGTTGTAGCCAAACGCCGCGGCAATGCGCTGCGCGCTGCGCTCAAAGCTGGCATCGCGGCCGAACAGGTTGACGCTCATCACCCCACCGGCATCGAGCAGGCGGCGGCAACGGCGGTAGAACAACTCGCTGTCCAGCGCCGGGCTGGCGGCGTCGTGGTCGTACAGGTCGACGCACAACACCTGCGCGGTCTGGGCGCGCTCGGCGTCGGCAAGGTAGTCGGCCGCATTCATCGTCAACACCTGGAACCGCGCCGAGTCCCGCGGCAGCCGGAAGAACATGCGGCAGGCGTCGATGACACTGGTGTTGATCTCCACCGCGGTGCTGCGCATGCGCAGCGTGCTGTGGCAAAAACGCGTGATCGACGCCGCCCCCAGGCCCAGTTGCACGGCATGGCCCCGGGTTAATTCGGCCTGCGGCCGCAACAGCATCCAGACCATCATGCGCTGCACATACTCAAGCTCCAGGGCCAGCGACTTGTTGATGCGCATGGCCCCCTGTACCCACGGCGTCCCCAGGTGCAGGTAGCGCACGCCGTCGGCTTCGGAAATGGTCGCCGGCGCCAGGTCCGGGAGGACTGCTTTTCGGGTCATGCAATCTGCTGTTGTTCAAAGACCTGGCGCCACGCGGCCAGTTTGCGATCGAAGCTCCAGCTCGCATTGGCCGGGCTGGAGGACGGAAGCTTGTGGACCAAGATGCCAAGGCCGCGAGTGTGGCGCATCGCGCGGGCCGATTCGCCGCCGTTGTGCGCCACGGCCTGCAACCGCGGCGCGCTCTGCGCCAGGCTCGCCAGGTCGTTGAAGCAGGGCCGCTCGATGGCGCTGTCCAGGCTGCCCACACGCTGGCAACTGGCATAGACGTCCCACAGGCCCAGGCCGCGCGCCAGCAGTTGCGCCAGCCGGTCGGCATAGGCCAGGGCGCCAAGGTCCACGCCCCACAGTGCCGACAGGATCGGCCAGAACTGGTTGCGCGGGTGGGCGTAGTACTGGCCCGCACGCAGCGACGCCACCCCCGGAAAGCTGCCCAGCAGCACCAGCCGGGTGGCCGGGCCGATGACCGGCGCCAGGCCCAGCAGGGTCGGGTTCACCCCAGCCCGGGCAGCGCCGCCCGCGCGTTCGCCGCCGTGGCCCGTGCCAGCGCCTGCGGCGTGATGCCGCGCAACGCCGCCAGCATCTCGGCAATGCGCGGCAGCTCGGCCGGCTCGTTGCGCGCGGTCGCGCCGGCGGCGCGCTGCGGCGCGGTTCGGTACAGCCAATGCGGCGGCATGTCGGGGGCGTCGGTTTCCAGCACGATGGCGTCGATCGGCAAGGCCTGCGCCAGGCGGCGGATCTGCAATGCCCGCTCGAAGGTCATCGCGCCACCGAAGCCGAGCTTGAAGCCGAGGCCGATGAAGGCCAGCGCCTGCTGCGCGCTGCCGTTGAAGGCATGCGCGATGCCGCCGCGCCCCGGCCAGCGGCGCAGGTGCTTGAGCAGCGTGTCCGCCGACCGGCGCACATGCAGCACCACAGGCAGCTCGAACTCACGTGCCAGCTTCAACTGTTCGACATAAAAGTGCTCCTGGCGGGCCCGGTCCAGGCCGGGCGCAAAGTGGTCCAGGCCGATCTCGCCGACCGCCACCAGGCGGGGGTCGGCGCGGTGCGCCATGAGCGCCTGGCGCAGGCGCCGCAGGTCGCCGTCCTGCGCTCGATCGACACAGAGCGGGTGAATGCCCAGCGCGTAGACAAAGCCATGCGCATGCGCCAGGTCGCGAACCGTCTCAAGGTTGGCCATCTCCACGGCAGGCAACACGATCTGCGTCACGCCGGCCGCGGCCGCGCGCGCCACCACGGCGGCGCGATCGGCATCGAACTCCGCGGCGTCGAGGTGGCAATGGGTGTCGGTCCACATGGCGCCATCATGCCTTGCGCGGCGTGCCGCGGCGCTGCCGTTCAATCGCCCGGGCTGTGACAGAAACAGCGCGCCGTGCTACCGTTCGATCGCCCGGCGGGCCGGCCCGTGCAGGCCCGCCACGACGGCAAATGGCACAGCCGCCAAAGGGGGAAGCAGATGATGAAAAAGGCTCCGCTTTACAGTCGCTCCCGACGGCCTCCGCAGGCGTCCGATCCGGCGCCGCTGACCGCCCCGGCCGCGCCGGCGCACCCGCCCGGCCGCGCGACGCGCCTGCGGGCCTGGGCCACGCGACACGAGCGCCGTCTGTGGGCCGCCTCGCTGGCCCTGCTGCTGGTCGCCGCCCTGTGGCAGCCCGCACTGGCGCCACGCCAGGCACCCTTGAAGATGGAAGAGATCGACGCTTTGATGCGCAAGTCGATTGCCGAGACGCCGCTGGATTCGGCCGCGTCCAGGGCCTATGAAGCCATCCTGCCTTCCCTGGTGCGCGTCGTCGGACAGACCAACGACGCCGATGACGGCAGCGACGACAAGGACCACCGCGGCGTCGGCACCGGCGTGGTGATCGTCGACACCGGCATCATCCTGACCAACCTGCATGTGGTGCGCGGCGCCAAGCGGATCAGGGTGACCTTTGCCGATGGCCTGGAGTCCGACGCCGAGATCACCGGCATCCAGGCCGAGAACGATCTTGCGGTGCTGCGCGCCAAGAAGATCCCCGACGACCTGCCCGCCGCGACGATGCGCTCCACCGGCGACCTGCTGCCGGGCGACCCGGTGATTGCGGTCGGCTTCCCGTTCGGCATCGGGCCGTCGGTGTCCAGCGGCGTGGTGTCGGGCCTGAAACGCGAGTTCCGCTCGCCCGAAGGCGACAAGCTGCTGACCAACCTGATCCAGTTCGACGCCGCCGCCAACCCGGGCAACTCGGGCGGGCCGCTGGTCACCATGGACGGCGCGGTGGTGGGCATCGTCACCGCCATCCTCAACCCGTCGCGCCAGCGCGTGTTCATCGGCATCGGCTTCGCGGTGCCGATCGAGAACGCCGCGACGGCCGCCGGCATGCCACCGTTCTAGAACGGCCTCACAACCTTGATGCAACGAGCCACCCCCGCCATGGAAAACCCCAACAGCGTCAGCGCCCAGGCTTCGAGCCTGATGGAGAGCGTGCTCTACGAAGTCAAGCGCGTCGTCGTCGGCCAGGACCATTTTCTCGAGCGCGTGATGGTCGCGGTGCTGGCCCAAGGCCATTTGCTGGTCGAGGGCGTGCCGGGTCTGGCCAAGACGCTCACCGTCAAGACCCTGGCCGCGACCTTGCGCGGTAGCTTCAAGCGCATCCAGTTCACGCCCGACCTGGTGCCCGCCGACCTGGTGGGCACGCGCATCTACAGCCCCAAGACGGGAGAGTTCGCGACCTCGCTGGGGCCGGTGTTCACGCACCTGCTGCTGGCCGACGAGATCAACCGCGCGCCGGCCAAGGTGCAAAGCGCGCTGCTGGAGGTGATGCAGGAGCGCCAGGTCACGATCGCCGGCGACACGCACAAGGTGCCCGAGCCGTTTTTGGTGATGGCCACGCAGAATCCGATCGAGACCGAAGGCACCTACCCGCTGCCCGAGGCGCAGGTCGACCGCTTCATGATGAAGGTGCTGGTCGACTACCCCAGCGAAGAAGAAGAGTTCGTCATCGCCCAACGCGTGACCGGCCCGCCGGTGGCCGTGACGCCGGTGGCCAGCATGGGTCAACTGGCCGAGCTGCAGCAGGAATGCCGCAAGGTCTATGTCGACCCGTCGCTGGTGCAGTACGCGGTCAAGCTGGTCAGCGCGACGCGCCGGCCCGAGCGCTTTGGCCTGGACGACTGCGCCAAGTACATCACCTATGGCGCCAGCCCGCGCGCCACCATCGGCCTGATCGAAGGCGCGCGCGCGCTGGCCTTCATGCGCGGGCGCTCGTACGCGCTGCCCGAAGACATGACCGGCCTGGTCGGCGATGTGTTGCGCCACCGCCTGGTGCTGTCTTATGAAGCGCTGGCCGACGGGTTGACGGCGGACCAGTTGATCCAGCGGGTCATGAAAAAAGTTCCGGTCCCCGACAAGCCCCTGGCCCCGCACGCCGATGCAAGCCCTGGCAACAGCGCCTGACGCGCCGCGGGCGCGTGGC
>JAYSVE010000419.1:0-1767 GCA_043718725.1 Methylibium sp. | reverse complement strand
CATTCGCCTTCCGGGTGGCCGGCAAATATGCCGGCTTCGCGCTCGTCGACGACGCCGTCAGCCTGCCGGAAAACGAACTCTGGCTGGCGCAGTTCTTCATCATCAAGAAGTACCGCCGGCGCGGCGTCGGTGGCGCCGCCGCCGGCCAGGTGTTCGACCAGTTGCATGGCCGCTGGGAGGTTGGCCAGATGCCGCTGAACCATGCCGCGCAGGCGTTCTGGCGCCGCGTCATCGGCGCCTACACGGGCGGGAATTTCGTCGAACACCAGCTCGACGACGCGCGCTGGCAGGGTCTGCTGCAGTGTTTCGACAACACGCCCAAAGCCAGCCGCCCCGCCCCATGACGACGGCCCGCCCAGGGCCGGAACAGACCCCGCTAGCAGGCGCTTTTCCAGCGACCGCCTCGGCCCGTGCGTTTTTAGACTTCGTGGTACTCGCCCCACCATTGAAAGTCCGCCATGCCCCTGCCCTCGTGGCTTGCCAAGCGATCCGCCGCCCGCGCCGCGGACGCCTGGGTCGGCGTGCAACACGACTCCCGGCGCTTGCTGGCGGCGCGCGCCACGCCGGGGCGCCGGCCGCGGGTGCATGCCTGCCACGCCGACGCCAGCGGCAGCGGCACCGGACTGGCGGGCTTGTCCGCCTGGTGGCGCAGCACGGCCCAGCGCCATGACGCCAACGCCCTGCTGCTGGGCGCCGGCGACTACCAGATCCTGCAAATGGACGCGCCGGCCGTGGAGCCGGCCGAATACCGCGCCGCGGCGCGCTGGGGCATCAAGGACCTGATCGACTTCCCCGTCGACGAGGCCGCGCTGGACTGCCTGCGCCTGCCGGGGGTTGCCGCGGGCAGCGCCGCCGCCAGGCTGTTCACGGTCGTCACGCGCCAGGCGCTGGTGCTGCAGTCGGTGGCGCAATGGCGCGCCGCCGGCCTGGCGCTGGCGGTGATCGACATTCCCGAAATGGCGCTGCGCAACCTGGCCGTGCTGGCCAGCGGCGCCAGCGCCTGCGCGTTCATCCATGTCGGCGTCGAGACGACGCACCTGATCCTGCTGTGGCAAGAAGAGCTGTGCCTGTCGCGCCAGCTCGGCCTGGGCGCGGACGCGTTGCGCTCGCAGGACGACTGGAGCCGGCATGCCCAGATCGAGCGCCTGGCGCTTGAAATCCAGCGCACCGTCGACGCCTTCGGGCGCCAGTTTTCGGCCGCCGACCTGACCCGCCTGTGGGTCTCGTCGGTGCATGACGCGGCCGGCCTGGCGCAGGCGCTGGGCCTGCAGCTCAGCATCGAGGTGCAGCCGTTCGTGCCCTCCGACTGGATCGATTTCGACCCCGGCGTGCAGCCCTTCGACCTGGCCAGCGGCGTCGACCACACGCTGGCCATCGGCGCGGCCTTGCGCGCGGAATGACGCTGATGAGACAGCACCTCAACCTGATCGACCCGGCCCTGCTGCCGGTCACGGCCTGGCCGTCGGTGCCCGGCCTGCTGGGCCTGCTGGCGCTGGTCGGCGCCTTGGTGCTGGGTCACTACGGCTGGGAGCGCAGCCGGCTCGCCCAGGCCTTGCTGCAAGCCGCCGGCGCGCCGGCCGGGACACCCGAGCCGGTGGTGCCCGACCCGGTGCGGCAGGCCTTGCAACACCAGGTCGAGCGCGACGAACTGCTGCGCGACGGCCTGGCGCGCGCCTCCGACCTGCCTGCGGACAGCGTCGGCCAGTTGCGCCGCGTGGCGGCCGCGCTGCCCGACACGCTGTGGCTGATCGATGTGGAGCTGAGCGG
>JAYSVE010000418.1:0-1767 GCA_043718725.1 Methylibium sp. | reverse complement strand
CCACTCGGATTGGGTTGCGCCGCCGACACCGAACGTGCTGCGCGGGTGGCTCATCTCCAGCACGTACAGCCCGCCGTCCACGAGGTGGCGGGCCACGCAATCCAGGTGAGCGAGGATCGCGGTGTTGGCCAGCAGATAGCTGCTGGAATCCATCGGCATCAGCGCCAGGTCGAAGCGCGAATCGAGGGCGAAGTCAGTCATGTCGGCCACCACCGCCTGCAGCGCCACACCGTCGCGGGCGGCGCAGGCCAGCGCGTGTTCGCACATGGCCGGCGATGCGTCCAGTGCCGTGGCTGCCACGCCACGGCGGGCCCACTCACGCGCGTGTCGGGCCGGGCCGGCGGCCAGTTCCAGCACGGCGCGCGGCGCGCCGGCGCCGTGGCGCATCGCCAGGCGGGCCAGTGTGTCGCATTCGGCGGCGATGTCGCGAAAACCGAAGGCCACGTCGTAACAATGGGCGGCGCTGTAGACGCGGTGGTGGCTCGAGTCCATGCAAGCGGTCCTTCAGGCGTCGGCAACGTCGGCACATGCCGGTGCCACAGCGTACCCCGCCGCACGGCCGCAGGGCTACAAGTCCGCAAGGCCGCAGGGCCGCAACGTCGCTGAGCCCGGGCCCGGTCAGGCGCTTGGGCCCCAGCGTGCCAAGGGTTCTGCCGCAAGCCACGGCGTGGCGGCAGGCTTTCTCCTACATTCCAAACTTCCCAAACCACCCGATTCGAGCTGACGATGAAATCCATTCTGGCTGGCGCCCTGGCCCTCTTTCTCGCTGGTTGCGCCAGCGTCAAGCCCAACGGCCCGACCGCCCAGGTCCTGGTCGACCTCGACCCCGCCAGCGTCGACCGCACGGTCATCGTCGAGAGCATCACTGCCGACCGCAACGGCATGCTCTACCTGGCCGACCGGGTGAGCGGAAACATCCTGCGCGTCGACCCCAAGGCGCCGGCGCCGGTGGTGGTTGCCCGCATCGAGTCGCGCGAAGTCCAGGGCAAGCGCGTCAACGCCGACCCGTCGGGCCTGGCCTTCGACGTCCAGGGCGACCTGTTCATCGCCAGTGGCCCCTTTGCCGAGGTGGTGCGCGTGCGCGCTGCCGATCTGAACCCGGCCAAGCCCGGCGTGGCGCAGACCTGGGCCACGGGCACGCCCGGAGCCAACGGCATAGCCTTCAACCGCCAGGGCGACCTGTTTGTTTCCGGCGGCGCCAGCGGCGTTGTCTTTCGCATCGCGGCCAGCGGCGGGGCCGCCCAGCCGGCGGTGCAGATTGAGAAGTTCGTGCGCACGCTGCCCGACGGCAAGACGCAGCAGCCGATCGTGGCCAATGGCCTGGCGTTCGACGCGCAGGGCGTGCTGCACGTCGCCGACACCGCTCGCGGCGCACTGTGGAAAGTGGCCATCGGCAGCGACGGCAAGGCTGCAGCACCGGTGTTGCTGGTGCAAAACGTGCTGCTCGAGGGTGCCGACGGCATGGCCTTCGACCGCGCGGGCCGGCTGTGGGTGGCGTCCAACGAGCTCAACGCGCTGGTGGCCGTGACGCCTGCCGGCGCGGTGCAACCGATCGCGCGCAACACCAGCACCGGGCCGCTGGAGTTCCCCGCGGCGGTCGTCTTCGTCGGCGACCGCGCCTATGTGGCCAACTTCGACGTGCCGCGGCGCGACAACCTCGACGCCAGCGGCACGACCGCACGCGACGGTGTGGGCGCCTCGATCGTGGTGATCACGCCATAACGAGACGGCCACTGCCGGCGTTGCCGAGCCTGGCGCCGGGCACGC
>JAYSVE010000417.1:0-1768 GCA_043718725.1 Methylibium sp. | reverse complement strand
ATGGATTCGCACCGGAACATGTTGCGCGGCGATGGCGCCCAGCGCGATGAAGTACGAAGCCGACGACGCATCACCTTCGACATGGATGCTGCCCGGCGATCGATAGGCACTGCCCCGTGGCAGCGTGAATGAGCGCCAGCCGTCGCGCCGTACCTTGATGCCAAAGCGTGCCAACAGATTGAGTGTTATTTCGACATAGGGCTTGGAAATGAGTTCGCCCTCGACCTCGACGACGACCGCCTGGTGTTCGGTCACCAGTGGCAGCGCCAGCAACAGCGCGGTCAGGAACTGGCTTGACACCTCGCCGCGAACACGGATCGGCTCCGCGGTGCGCAAGGGTGCGCCGGAGGTGTCGCGCCCGGAGCCCAGGCGCAGGGGGGGATAGCCTTCGGTGTCCAAACAGGTGACCTCACAGCCCAGTTGCCTCAGTGCGTCGACGAGGTCGCCGATTGGACGCTCGTGCATGCGCGGCACGCCACTCAGCTCGAACCGGCCGCCCTGCGTCGCTGCGAGAACGGCAAGCGCCGCGCTCAGCGGACGCATCGCCGTGCCGGCGTTGCCCAGGAAAAGCGTGGCGTCTCGCACCGTCAAGCGCCCGGCCAGGCCGGTGACGCGCAGCAACGTGCCGTCGCTTTCGATGCCACAGCCCAGCTCGCGCAGCGCGGCCAGCATGACGCGTGTGTCGTCAGAGTCCAGCAGGTCGTGGATGACCGTCGTGCCCGCACTCAGGCCGGCCAGCAACAGCACCCGGTTGGAGATGCTCTTGGAGCCCGGCAAGTGCACGTTGCCACCGGCGCCGCGCAGCGGTGGGATGTCTAGGAAACGGGTCGTGAACATGGGGCGGGGCGCAAGCTGTGCCGCGCCGAAAGATCAACGATGGCTGGCGGGCTTGCTGGAGTGCATGTGCCAGCCCGAACGCGCATCCGAGGCGCTGCGAATCATGTCTTCCAGTGCCTCCAGGTTGCCGATCTTGATGACATGCTCCATCGCGTCCAGCGTGTGCCGAAAGCGCTCCGATTGCTTGAGGATCTCTTCGCGGTTGGACATCAGAATGTCTCGCCAGACCGAAGGGTCGCCCGCGGCAATGCGCGTGAAGTCGCGAAACCCCGGTCCCGCCAGAGACAGGAAATCGCGCCCCGACGGCTGTCGCGCCACCGAGTTGAAGTAGGCAAACGCCAGCATGTGCGGCAGGTGGCTCACGGCGGCAAAAGCGGCGTCGTGGTTCTCGGCCGTCATGCGCAGCACCTGGGCGCCGATGGCGGACCAGACATCGGTGGCCTTTTGCACCAGTTCGGGCGGGGTTTGCTGGAGCGGTGTGAGGATCACCTGGCGGCCGTTGTACAGCGCAGCATCGGCATGGGTCACGCCACCCGTTTCCTTGCCCGCGATCGGGTGCGCCGGCACGAACGAGACGACGCGTTCCTTGAGCACTCGCCGGGCCGCATCCACCACGTCGCGCTTGGTCGATCCCACATCCATGAACAGCACGCCCGGCTCCACCAGGTGGCGGATGGCCTTGAAGATGGCCTCGGTGGCCGATACCGGCACCGCGATCAGCACGATGTCCGAGCCGGCCACGGCAAGCAGCGCCGATTCCGCCGCGACATCGATGACGCCGAGCTTCCTGGCCTTCTCCGTTGTGCTCGGAGATTTGCTGTAGCCGACGACGCGCTCCACGAGCCCGGCCCGCTTGAGCGCCAACGCAAATGAGCCGCCCATCAGGCCGCAGCCGATCACACCGAGCTGGTTGAACATGAGTTCCTTTAGG
>JAYSVE010000416.1:0-1768 GCA_043718725.1 Methylibium sp. | reverse complement strand
CGGGTCTTCGCCGGCAGCCAGCGGCCGGTAGGCCACCGACAGCGTGCGCAGCGCGGCGTCGGTCAGGGTGTTGACATCGGCCCCGATGCGCGCGCGCATTGCTTCGTCCAGCGCCACCACGTCCATGCCCACGCGGGCCTGCGTGCAGTGCGCCAGCAGCACGTCGGGCGCGCCTTTGGTGATGAGCACCAGCGTGTCGCCGTGTTCATGGTCGCGCTCGATGCTCGACATCATCTTGCGCTCGGACGTGAACGGCACTTCGGCCACACGCTCGAAGCGCTGCTGGCGCCGGTCACGCATTTCGGCCTGGCCGAGCTTGAGCTCGGCCACCAGGAAAGCGGCTTCGGTGGGGTCGCCGTGAATTTCCCAGCCGCCACCTGGGGCCTGGCGCAGATCGGCATTGCCGGCCAAGCTGCCGCCGCCCAGCACCACCACCTGTTCGGCGTGCAGCGGGCCGGTTTCGAGCTTGCCACCATCGTGTTCGACCTGGCCTTCAGGCGCGTAGCCGACACCCGTGACGTGGGTGCTGCCCGACAGCGTCATCACGCGCTCGATCGTCATTTCAGAGCGCGTCAGCGTGCCGGTTTTGTCGGAGCAGATGACCGAGGCCGAGCCCAGCGTCTCCACCGACGACAGGTTCTTCACCACCGCGTGGTGCCGCGCCAGACGCTGCACGCCCAGCGCCAACACCACCGACAGAATGGCCGGCAGCCCTTCGGGCACCGCCGCCACCGCCAGCGACACGCCGAGCAGCAGCACGCGCGTCACGTCGCCGGCATTGCGGATGTCCGACAGCGCGAACAGCGTGCCCATCACAACGACGGCAATGATGACGACCGCGATGCCCAGCATGCGGCCGATGCGCGCCACCTCCTTGCTCAGCGGTGTCGGCTCATCGACGGTGCTTTCAAGCAAGGTCGCGATGGCGCCCATCTCGGTGGCCATCGCGGTGGCTGTGACCACCGCCCGCGCGCTGCCTTGCGCCACCGCCGTGCCTTTGAAGACCATGTTCAGGCGGTCGCCCAGCGGCACTGCGGCGGGCAGCGTGGCGGCGTCCTTCAGCACCGCTTCGCTCTCGCCGGTGAGTGAAGCTTCCTGCACACGCAAAGCCGTCGCGTCAACCAGGCGGGCATCGGCGCCGACGGCGTCGCCCTCGGCCAGCAGCAGCAGGTCGCCGCGCACGAGTTCGGCGCTGGGCACACGTTGCGCCACACCGTCGCGCATGACTGCAGACGTGGCCTCGGTCATGCGCGCAAGTGCAGCCACCGCGTCGCGCGCCTTGGCTTCCTGCATAAAACCCAAGGCGCCGTTGAGCAACACAACGGCGGCGATCACCACGGCATCTACAGGCCAGCCGACGCGGCCTTCCAGCCACCAGGCGGCCAACGCAATCACGATCGCGGCCAGCAGCAGGTAGATCAGCGGGTCCTGGAAG
Organism: Methylibium sp.; assembly: GCA_043718725.1. GTDB lineage: Bacteria > Pseudomonadota > Gammaproteobacteria > Burkholderiales > Burkholderiaceae_C > LGRD01. Next base: position 333 of record JAYSVE010000416.1, on the reverse strand, counting down.
TGAGCGAGCACCCGGCGCCATGCTGGCAGCGGTGGTGCGCCCAGCAATTCATTGCGGCCCTGCTCGGCCAACCGGCTTGCGGCCTCGGCCGCGGTCAAGCCCGCTGCGAGGTCAGCGCCAAACGCTTGCACCACCGCGCTGGCGTCTTGGAGCGACGGGTCCAGCGCCGTGCTCACAACACGATGGCCGACACGCAGCCGAAGTAAATCAAGAGACTGAGCACGTCTTGCACGATGGTGGCCAGCGGCCCGCTGCCGTAGGCCGGGTGGTCGAACCCACCACGCCCACCAGGCGCCCGGTGGCATCCACCACCGGCATCGCGGCCACGCCGTG
>JAYSVE010000415.1:0-4106 GCA_043718725.1 Methylibium sp. | reverse complement strand
AACTTCTGCAAGGCGGCGACGGCAAGGCCATGGCGGCCGCGGCGCGCGATCAAATTGAGTGGGTTCGCATTCAGGGTCTTGAGGATCGGTTGAAGTTGTTGCGGATCACGGCACGGCAGCCGCCGCGTCGGCCGTGTTCAGCGAGCCGCTGAGCCGCTGGATCGTCGCGCCGGGCTTGCATCAAAGACTGTATAAACGTACAGTTGTCAGATGGACCTTCTGCCCGCTGTCGCTGCCACCCCTGCGCCCGCGTCGGGCTGGGGTGAACGGGCGCGGCAAAAACCGCCTGCGGCCCCGGGCGTCGCGAGCGCGCCGCCTGACGCCGCACCGCGCCCGGTCCTCCACCCCGAAGCCCTGCACCCCGCGCTGTGGCTGGGCCACCAGCTTGGCCGCCATGCCGAGAACGCCGTGCCCAGCGGTTTTGCCCCGCTCGACGCCCAGTTGCCCGGCGGCGGCTGGCCGCGCCGCGTGCTCACCGAGTTGCTGCTGCCGCACCCCGGCGTGGGCGAGGTCCGCCTGCTGGCGCCCTGTCTTGCGGCCACCCAGGGCGCCGGCCGGCTGGTGATGCTGTTCGACCCGCCCGCCTCGCTGTCGGCCTGGGCGCTGGCGCAACTGGGCTTCGACGTCGAGCAATTGCTGGTCGTCAACACCCGCGCCAGGGTCATCCCCGGCAGCGACAGCCTGTGGGCGTTCGAGCAGGCCTTGAAAAGCGGCCACGTGGGCGCCTTGGTGGCCTGGTTGCCGCCGCGCCTGCGCGCCGAGCGCCTGCGTCGCCTGCAACTGGCCGCGCAGGCCCACGATGGCCCGGCCTTCGTGCTGCGCGAAATGGCCGCCCAGCAGCGCCCCAGCGCCGCGCCGCTGCGCCTGGGGCTGCGCTCCTTTGGTGCCGACATGCTGGCGGTGCGGCTGCTCAAGCGCCGCGGCCCGCCGCTGGAGACGCCGTTGCGGCTGGCCCTGCCGCCGGTGCTGTCGGGTGTGGCGCGGCAGCGAGCGCTGGCGGGGGCGCAAAACGCCGTGCAGAAGACAGCGGACTTGGCTGCGGCCACCTTCGTCAACCTCAGCCTCAGCCTCTGACTCTGACCCCTTGTGCGCAGGCCTGCTGGGTCCGCGCATTTCCCGTCCCCCATCCGAATTTCCCGCCAAGTCCGCCCCGTGCTCTGGATCGCCCTGCACCTGCCGCTGCTGTCGCTGGAATCGTTCGCGGCCACGCTGCGGCACGAAACCCACTCCCCCGGGGCCGAGCCGCCACTGGCGCTGATGGATGCGCGCTGCATCGTCAGCGTCAACCCGGCAGCCCAGGCCCTGGGCGTCAAACCCGGCCTGAAACGCGCCACCGCGCTGGCCCTCGCGCCGCAATTGATCCTCGGCCAGGCCAACCCGGCGCACGACGCGCAAGCGCTGTTGGCCGTGGCGCATGCCGCGCTGGCCTTCACGCCCGGCGTGGTGGTCCAGCCCGCAAGCGACCCCGCCACGGCAGCCGACACCGTGCTGCTCGACGTGCAGCGCAGCCTGCGCTACTTCGGCGGCCTGGAGGCCTTGCTGCGGCGCCTGCACGGCGCGCTGGCACCGTTGGGCCACCGCGTGCACACCGCCAGCGCGCCCACCGCGCAGGGCGCGGCGCTGCTGGCCCGCGTGCACCACCAGTTGCATTGCGCCGACCTCGACCGCTTGCGCAGCCAGCTCGACGCCGCCCCGGTGTGGCTGCTCGGCCCCGGCCGCGAACATTGGGAGGCCTTGCAAGGCATGGGCCTGCGCACCGTGGGCGACCTGCGGCGCCTGCCGCGCGCCGGGCTGGCGCGGCGCTTCGGTGAAGCGCTGCTGGATGAGCTCGACCGCGCGCTGGGGCTGCGTCCCGACCCGCGCGAGCCCATCACCCTGGCGCCCTCGTTCGAAAGCCGGCTGGAGCTGTTTGCCCGTGCCGACACCACCGAGCAGGTCTTGTTCGGCGCCGCGGTGCTGCTGGAGCGCCTGGTGGCCTGGCTCAGCGCCCAGCACGCCTTCGTGCGCCGCTTCACGCTGGTGATGCAGCATGAAGCGCGCCGCCGCGGCGATGTCGAATCGCCCGCCGACACCCGGCTGGCCATCGCCCTGGGCGAGCCCTCGCGCGACGCCGCCCATCTGGCGCTGCTGTTGCGCGAACGGCTGGCCTCGCTGACCTTGCCCGCGCCCACGCTGGACCTGCAATTGCACGCCAGCGACATTGCCCGGCGCGCCCCACCCAACGCCGAACTCTTCCCCACGCCGGGCACCGAACGCGAAGGCCTGACACGCCTGATCGAGCGCCTGCAAGCGCGCCTGGGGCCGGAGCAGGTGCAGCGCCTGGCGCGCGTCCAGGATCACCGCCCCGAACGGGGCAGCGCGCTTCAGACGGCCGAGCCGGGCAGCGGCGGCTGGGCCCGGCCGGCCCAGGGCCTGGCCAGGCTCGACAAGCCTGCCAAAGGGCCCAGCCTGCCGGCGCCGGGACCGCGCTCGTCCTGCCCGGTGTGGCTGCTGCACCCGCCGCAGCCTTTGCCCGAACGCCAGTCACGCCCGGTGCTGGCGGGCCAGGCGCTGCAACTGCTCAGCGGCCCCGAGCGCATCGAGGCCGGCTGGTGGGACGCGGGCCTGGCCGAGCGCGACTACTTCATCGCCCAGACGCCCGAGGGCGCGCTGGTGTGGATCTACCGCGCCCGCCTGCCGCTGTCGGCCGAAGCCGGGGACCCGGGGTGGTTCTTGCAGGGGCGGTTTGCATGATCCCAGCAAGCTGTCGGGCTTTGGGTCGGACCCGCGCTACCGGACCAGCATCACCCGCGTGCCCAAGGTCTTGCCGGCCACGCGGTCGAGCACCTGGATGGTGGCCTGGCGCGGCCGGAAGCCCTCGGGCAGCGGCAGGCTGCCGCGCAGGATCTCGTGCCTGCCGACGGCCAAGGCAACCGGCTTGAGCATCACCGTGGTGTTGGCTCCGCTGGCGGACTCACCGGCGACGACGAGTTGCATCACGCCGGTCAGCGGCGCGCCGGCCGTGCGTTCGCGCGTGAGGACCACGTCGTAGGCCAGCATCCCGTCCTTGGCCGCAAAGCGCCCGGCGCGCACCTCGACGCCGCCACCCCCGCGCGGGTCGGCCGGCAATGCCGCGACCGCGCTGGCCACGTCGTCGCGCAGCCGCTCGACCGTGGTGCGGCTGGCGCCGAGTTCATCCAGCAGGTTCTTCTTGTCGACGAGCGCGGCCTCGAGCCGCTGGGTGCTTGCGCCGAGCTCGCTCTTCAGGCGCAGCCGTTCGGCATCGGCCTGCTCAAAACCGCTGCGCAAGGTCGACGAATCGGCGACCGACAGGCGCGGCGGCAGGTAGCGTTCCTGCACCAGGACGACGCCACCCACGCCGAGCGCCATGCCGCCGAGCAGCAGCACCAGCCAGCGCGGCAGGCGCCAGCGCGAGCGCCGTCTGCCGTAGGACTCGAGCACGACCGGTCTGGATTGCCTGAACATGGTGGGCGTCCGTCCTCTCGCGATTCAAAGTGGAAGGGTACAACCCCTGCGGACACGATTGGATACATGGCCTGCCGCGGCGCTTGGCCGGCGCGCACAGGCCTGTTCCAGAAGCCTCGAATGCGGCGCGGTCGCCGGCCTCAACCCGGTCGTCCGCGAGCCCGTCGCGCGACACCCGCGCCGGCCGCCTGACCCAGGTCCTTGACCATGCGCACGCTGGCCTCGCGGCCCTGGTAGTAGCCCGGCAGCACATCGATCTCGCGGTAACCCAGGTGGCGGTAGAAGGCACGCGCCACGGCGTTCGTCTCGCGCGCTTCGAGCCAGACCTGGCGCACCCCGGCGACCCCGGCCGCCGTTTCGAGCCAACCCACCAGGGCGGTGCCGATGCCGCGCCGGCTCTGAGCCGCCTGCACGGCCAGCAACAGCAGGTGGGCTTGGTCGTCGCCGTAATGCATGAGGGCAAAGCCCTGCAAACCGCTGGCGGCGTCCAGCGCCACCAGCACGTTGGTGTCGGCATCGGCGACGCTGCGCAGCACCCGGCGCGCCGTCCAGCTCCAGCCCAGGCCATGTTCGATCAGGTCGCGCGACAGCGCCGCGATGGCCGGCGCGTCGCCGCGCTGGGCCAGGCGCAGGTTGAGGTC
>JAYSVE010000414.1:0-1769 GCA_043718725.1 Methylibium sp. | reverse complement strand
CGGCCGCCGGCAAACGAATTCGGGTTCGCATCGGCCCGTTCCCGTCGCGCGAAGAGGCCGAACGTGCACTTGCCAAGGCCAAGGCCGGTGGCATCAGTGCCGTCGTGATGACGCTGTGATGGGCTGGCAGGGGCCCATGGGCTGGGTCGACGCAGCCATGCTGGGCCTGATCGTGCTGTCGGTGCTGGTTGGTCTGGTGCGCGGGCTGGTCTTTGAGATGCTTTCCGCCGTCGGCTGGATCGCGGCCTACTTTGCCGCCCAGTGGCTGACCCCCGTGGCCGCGCCCTACATTCCGATGGGCGAACCCGGGTCCGGCCTGAACCACGGCGCCGCATTTGCCACATTGTTCCTGGCCGCGTTGATCGTGTGGGGGCTGGCGGCGCGGGTGTTGCGTCTGCTGATCCGCGCGACGCCGCTGAGCCTGCTGGACCGGTTGTTGGGCGCGGGTTTTGGTTTTGCCCGTGGTGTGATCGTGCTGCTGGTCCTGGCCACGCTGATTGGTTTCACGCCCCTCAATAAGTCCGCGGCTTGGCAGCAGTCGGCGGGCTCGGTCTGGTTGAATTCCGTGCTGCGCGGCCTCAAACCCGTGTTGCCTCCCGACATCTCCAAGCATTTGCCCACCTGAGTGCGCGGCAAATCGAAAGCAGGACTTCACCATGTGCGGCATCGTCGGCGTCATCTCCCAAGGCCCGGTCAACCAGTTGATCTATGACGCGCTGCTGTTGCTGCAGCACCGCGGGCAAGACGCCGCCGGCATCGTGACCATGCAGGACACCAAGTGCTTCATGCACAAGGCCCATGGAATGGTTCGTGATGTCTTCCGCACCCGCAACATGCGCGGCCTGCCGGGCAACGTCGGCCTGGGCCAGGTGCGCTATCCGACAGCGGGCAATGCCTACAGCGAGGAAGAGGCGCAGCCCTTTTATGTCAATGCGCCGTTCGGCATCGTGCTGGTGCACAACGGCAACCTGACCAACGCGCCGGCTTTGAAGAAGGAGTTGTTCGACGTCGATCGGCGCCACATCAACACCCAAAGCGATACCGAGGTGCTGATCAACGTGCTGGCGCACGAACTCGAAATCGCGGCACGTGGCCTGCCGTTGTCGCCACAGGAAGTCTTTGCCGCGGTGCGCGCCGTGCACAAACGCATCCGCGGCTCTTACGCGGTCGTCGCATTGATCGCCGGCCATGGCCTGTTGGCGTTCCGCGACCCGTTCGGCATTCGCCCGCTGTGCTTCGGCGAAGGCGAGTCCCGTGCCGACGAAGCCGGGCGCGACCTGATCGTGGCGAGCGAGTCGGTCGCCATCGTTGGCACGGGCCACAAAATGATTCGCGACGTCGCGCCCGGCGAAGCGATCTTTGTGGACATGCAGGGCCAACTGCACACCCGCCAATGCGCCGACAACCCCAGCCTGAACCCCTGCATGTTCGAGTTTGTGTATCTGGCGCGGCCCGACTCCATCATGGACGGCATTTCCGTCTACCAGGCGCGGCTGAACCTGGGCGAAACCTTGGCGCAGCGGTTAATTTCAACGATGCCGCCCAGCGACATCGACGTGGTGATTCCCATCCCCGAGTCGAGCCGCCCCTCGGCCATGCAACTGGCCCAGAAGATCGGCAAGCCGTACCGCGAGGGCTTCGTCAAGAACCGCTATGTGGGCCGAACTTTCATCATGCCGGGTCAGGGCGTGCGCAAGAAATCGGTGCGGCAAAAGCTCAACGCCATCGGCGTCGAGTTCAAGGGGCGCAACGTGCTGTTGGTCGACGAC
>JAYSVE010000413.1:0-4108 GCA_043718725.1 Methylibium sp. | reverse complement strand
GCGCTGGACATGACCCGGTGGTGGCGAGTGACCGGGCCTTCCTACCTCGACCATGTGTCGAAGGCGAGGATCGTCGAGGTCGTGGCCGAGGCGGCAGGTGCCAATGCAGCCAGCCCGCTGGCCTCGCTCAAGAAGGACAATGCCGTCAGCGGTGCGGAGCAGACACTGGCCGGGACGCGGTGGTTGCCGCCTTGTCTGCGCACGCCGATCCGAGCGAACTCGGTCGCCGAGGTCCGGGGTGGCGACGATGTCGTGACGACAAACGTGCCGCCGCCCGCTGTGTGTATTCAGGCCGTGCATGAGCGCCCAGTAGGGTAGCTCGCGATCACCCGTTCCGATTGCTCTGCACCACCCGGTCCAGCGCCGTGATCAGCCAACCTGGTGCCGGCACGGCTGCACACGATGCCGGCCACGTGATCTTGTTCCAGGAAGTCCTCTTTCCTGAGTGAACGAGCGCCCGGAGAGACGGCTCTGCGGTCGAAAACCAGCGGCCGGCTCGCGGCCAGAAGCAGGCCTCGCTTCCATTGACTTGAGTGGCAACTCAGGAATGAAGCAGCCGGTCGTGGCCTGGCGATGTACGCCATCTGCCGGCCATGAGCGCCTCTTCGGTCAGTTCGGTTGCCAGTTCGCGGTCGCAGCGCCTCAAGCCGCTAGGGCAATAGGCACGATGTCGGCATCGATTCCGCGAGCGAGGTGCTTCTCCATGAGCCGATCAATGTCGTCGCTGCGATCAGCGGTGGCCGGCGCACTGGTTGTGCTGGCGGCGAGGAAACCAGTGGCGCGCAGCCGACGCCGCAGGAATTGGTCGTAGGAATCGGACTTGCGAGTGGAGGGCGGTAACCCTTCGTCGCTCTGGTCGGGCTCTTCCACTTGTTCCTGCGGCGCGCGACCCGGGTCGGCGGGTTCCAGCCAAGCCATCAGCGCGGCCCACTCCTCCTCCGACAGTGCGACGCCGGCATAGTGTTTGAGCAACAGCGTGTCGCGTGCGTTAGCTGGGTAGTCACGCTCCAGTCGTCCCCAGTGCGCTGGGTCGGCGAGAGCGGCCAGGGCGGCCAGGGCGGCCAGGGCGTAGGGCGGGCGCACGCCATCTTGCTCAACGACCGGCGGTTCCAGACCGAACCAGCCGCGGTAAAAGCGAGCCAGATCGGCGTCGCCACCGAGGTCAGCCGCAGCGCCCGGCTCGCCACGCTCTCGGGCGTAGGCGAAGCGCGCGGCCGCCGCATTGGCCTGCAAGTGTTGCAGTTCCTCCTCTGGGGGATGATCGGCGACAGCGCGAGCGGACTTAGATGACTTCACCTTCAGTGCCGGCAGGGGAATGCGTTTGCCCTGGTCGATGCTCTCCATTGTTCGTCGCCACACCGGGTCATCCCGCCCAGCCAGCCACTGGGCCAGGAGCTCGCGTGCTTCCGGTGCCCGCCCGTTGCGGGCCAGCAACCGGGCCAGTTCGCTGCGGGAGGGAAGGTCTCGCGGTTGCTTCTCCACCACGTCGCGCAGGAGTTGTTCGGCCTCCGAGAGCAATACGGGTGTACGTTCGCGCTCGTGGCGGCGTTGCAGCAGCAGGGCCAGTTCCACTCGGCTGGGTGCCTTCTCCGGTTTGCCGGCCACGGCCTCGCGCAGGAGTTGTTCGGCTTCCGCGAGCAACGTCGGTGTGTCTTCGCGCTCGTGGCGGCGTTGCAGCAGCAGGGCCAGTTCCACCCGGCTGGGTTCGTTGTCTGGAAAGCGCCGCACAGCCTCCCACAGCACCGTCTCGGCCACATCCTCGCGGCCTTCTGCCTGTTCGAGTTCGGCCCAGAAGCTCCATGAATAGGGGTGGCTTGGCTCCCAAACCACGGCGGGCCGCAGCAAGGTGCGCAAGTCGTCGAGCGTGCGAGCGTCCACACCGGATTGTTGCAATACGCGATGGCCCAGGTTGCACAGCGTTCGGACGAAGAAATGGACGTCGCCGCTGGCTTCGGCGTAGGCGCGGTGTCGCTCGAACAAGTCCAGGGCATGCTTGATGGCGATGGGGCGGCGCTCGCGCAGTTCCTGGTCTACGCGCAGGAACTCGTCAAGTGTGGGCATGTAGAAAACGCGAATCGACAGCGCCGTCGCCCGGCCTAAGCCGATGTCGCCGATCCATGGCTTCAGCGCCTGGGTGAGCACTTGCTGAAAGGCCTGCAGGCGGATCAGCGAGTGCTGGTGCGCCCGTTCTTCCGCCTTGAGGCTTTCCAGCAGCCGCAACACCCGGCCGCGCCAGCCGTCGTTGGCCATCGGCATCTCCGCCGCCACGGCGCCCAGGCGTTTGGCAAATTCCGCCGCCGCAGCTTCCGTACCGATCCGCCAAGCCCGGCGCAGCAGGGCATTGAGCAGCCGCAGCAGGCGCTGGTCGGACGGCAGGTCGAGACCACGCAGACCGGCCAGGCCGATGTGCAGGGCATAGCTCGGGTAGCGCTCTTCGGCACGCACAACAAAGTCGTGCCACTGTTTCTGGAAGCGCCGATCCACCTGAGTAGCGGAAAGCGCTCGCCAGTAGCCGGCGTAGGGGCCGTCGCCGTAACCGTAGTCGTACCGGCTCAGCCAGCGCCGGTAGGCGAAGTGCATGTCGCGCAGCTGGTGGGCACTGCGCGGCAGGTTGAGCAGGACGATGGCGGTCAACGCCTCATTCAGGCGATAGAGATGGACTTGGACGCCGATGCGATGGCGCAGGGCCGCGTCGTCGGCATGGCAGGCAGCGAGCCAATGGCTCAGGCCCTGGTCGACCCGATCGCGCGACGCTGGGTCGGCGCCGGGCTCTGCCAAGGCACGAGCGAGGAACTCCGCGTCGTCGAGACGCGAGAACTGGCCTCGATCAACGCGGCCGGCAAACAGATCCGCCACCGCAGCATTTGGGTCGCGCTCCAGCGCGCCAAGCCAGGCGGGAATAGGGTTCAGCGGCACGGTGGGCCCCTGAGGCAATCGGCGGACCCGATGAGCTCGCCGAAGCCCGCACCGCCAGGCTCGGCTCGCAGTCCCTTCAAGTGCCGGTCGCGCAGTGCGCGCAGGCAATGCGCGGGCACGGACGCGCCTATTTCGCCCAACGCGATCAGGTGCTTCGGCAGGTAATCCACAGGAAAGTGCAGGATCTCACTGGTGAAAGTCCAGTCCGCGCCGGGATCGAGGTCGAGAGTGGCGCCGAAACGAAGCTCAGCCGGAGTGGGAAAGAAGTATGGATTGAGCGTGCCATCCAGCACCGTCGGCCGGGCGAACGAGGCGGCCACGTGCCGAGCAGCTGCGGACCTCACTTCCGCCGGCTTGATACCCATCAGGGCCACGGGAACGCGTTTTGTACCGTCGTACTGGGCCAGCCCCAAGCGATTCCGCAACAAATGGGGCCAATCACCGGTCGCCAGATCGTCGGCCGACCCCAATTCGTGCTCAAAAGCAGCGAAGGCAGGACGGAAGTCGCGACGACCGTTCCAGTTGTCGAGAAACTCCTCCAGCCGCGCCTCAGCCCGAACCGGGGTGATGTTCTTTCTTTGAAGACGGCTGTGGGCGATGTCCTGCAAGTCACGCAGGTCGGTCAGTTCTAGCTTCTGGTCGGCCAGCGGCCGACGCAGGTCTTCAACCCGCAAGATGAGCAAGTCGTCAGCGATCGCGTCGGTTTGGGCATCGGCGTTGATGTCGCCGAAGGTATCTGGAACGAACGGTTTGCGCCCTTTGATCCGCGCTTCGACAAAGGCCTTATGGGCGTTGGACCAACTGGCCTGGTCGGAAACGCTCTGGCCTGCGCAATGGCTCTCGTAGGTTTGCCGACGGCGACTCGTCAGTCGCGTCTCAAACTCGTAGTTGTGGGCGTACGCCCAACTGACGCAATCAAGCGCAGGCGAGCGAAGGGATTGGGCTAGTGCTGTCAGCGACGTCATTGAGGAAGGAAGTTGTCTTGAGGTCTTCTCGTCGACCGTGGCAGATTATCGCTGCATGCGCATCCCTGCAACCCGCAGCCATACGTGCATTCAGCTTGAGGAATGCGACGCCTTGCTCATCGGAGCGCTGACAACGCCCTCGAACGTGACGATAACCGCTGCTCAGCCGCCGCTCAGCTGGAAGCCGCGAACAGCGGCAGTGGGCCGCTATGGAGAGCTCTCCATAG
>JAYSVE010000412.1:0-9887 GCA_043718725.1 Methylibium sp. | reverse complement strand
TGCACGAGGCCAAGGGGCTGGAGTATCCGCACGTCATCCTGTATGCGCTGGTGTCCGGCCAGCGCGCCATCTTCGCGGAGGTTTGCGACGGCGTCGTGCCCGCCGACCTGCAAGGCGACGCGCTTGACTACCGGCGCGCGCGCGACAAGGGTGACAAGTCGCTGGAGCTGTACAAGTTCTACATCAACGCGCTGTACGTGGCGATGACGCGCGCCGTCGACAGCCTGGTGCTGGTCGAGGCCGACACCGCGCATCCGCTGCTGGGGCTGTTGGGGTTGACGCTCGATGAGCCGGCGCGGGTGCCGGTCGCGGCACCGGCATTGGTGTCGTCGCGCGACGAATGGGCGCAGGAGGCGCGCAGGCTCGAATTGCAAGGCAAGGACGAACAGGCGCAGGCGATTCGCAACACCTTCCTGCAGGCCAGGCCGGTGCCGTGGACGGCGTGGTCCGAGGCCACGATGCGCGAGCTGGCGCCGCGAGCGCTGGACCGCACCCAGCCCTCGGCCAAGCCGCGCCAGGCGCTGCTGGACTACGCGCTTTGGCATGGCCAGCAGACCTGGGTCGAGCAACTGGCCAGCCAGGCGCATTTCCAGGCCGCGCGCAGCCTGGCCCCCAGCGGCACGTTTGGCGAACTGCCGTGGGACGACACCATCGGCGACTACGCGCGCCAGCAGCAGTTGGCCCGGCGCGCCGTTGATTCGCTGCGCCAGCGCCACCTGCATCCCTGGACGGCGCACAACTTCAAGGACCTGCTGCGTCTATGCGAGCAGTACGGCATTGACCACCGCGGCCCCACCGGCGCCACACCGCTGGCGATGGCCGCGCGGGCCGGCAACCTGCCCCTGGTCGAGGCTTTGCTCCAGCGCGGCGCCGATCCGCGGGCCGAAGACGAGTTCGGCCACACGCCGTGGTTGGCGGCCCTGAACCGTGCAACCGAAGACGACACTTTCGCGCGGCGCGCGCTCGGCCCACTGTTCGACCGCATCGCCGCAAAGGTGCTGGACGTGCAGACCGATGGCCGCTTGGTGCGGCTCGAACACCATCAAGGCGAGTACTGGGTGTTGAGCCTGATGCTCGCCGGCTTCAAGACCCAGGCGACGACATGCGTGCAGCGCGTGCTGGCGCTCTACAAGTACCGCCAGGGCTTCTTCGCCGACCCGCTGAACGACACGCTGCAATGCCTGCCGGAACATCTGTGGAAGGCGCCCCGGCGCAAGCGCAGCTACGTGAACCAGGTGCTGGCGCGCGCCGAGGTGCACAGCCCCTACCTGCCCGCGCGCCGCCTGTGGGTGCGCACCATGAACGGCCACTACCTGCCCAACCCGTCGCTGCAATTGCGCGCTCGCGCCGGCACCGACGCGCCCGGCTGGCGCCCGGTGTACGAGGCGCTGAACCTGCCCTGGGTGGACGCCGGGACGACCCAGCCGGACCACCCATTCATGGGCCTGGCGAGCCGGGTCGGCTCAGCGACACGGCGTGCCGCCGCTGGCAGCGCGGCGGTGGTGGCCGAAGGCGGTGTGGCACCGGCCGAAGACCTGCTGTTCTGAGCCTGCGCGCGTCACGGCACGGGATGTGGCGCGAGATGTGGCGCGAGACGTGCCGCGAGACATTGCGCACGGACCGCTCGCGACGCCGGCGCAGCCTCCCTCACCTTGCCACGGCGCCAGCGCCCCGGTCTTGCGGCAGCTCGGCGCGAACTCGCAGCCAGTAAGGAGTATTTCGGGAACTTTGCAAACCGAAGTTCGGGTTCGGGGCCTGACCCGCGTTGCGCGCGACAGCGACTGGACGAAACCGTCGAGCGGCGAGACACTCCGGGCTCTCAAGCATTGAATGGAACGGCACCGGCCCGCCGCATCGCTTGACGCCGCGAGTCGAACAGGTTTCAACCAAGGAGCCCCTGATGGCGCGCACTCCCGTCCCACTCGCAACTCGCAAGCCAGCGACCAAGTCCGGCGCCAAGCCCGCCTCGCGCGCGCAGCCGCCGCGCCGGCTCGTGCTGATGGTCGCCACCCGCAAGGGCGCGTGGCTGTTCCACGGCGATGCCAAGCGCAAAACGTGGCAGGTCGACGGGCCGCACTTTCTGGGCCACATCGTCAGCCATGTGCGGCTGGACCCGCGCGACGGGCGCACCCTGCTGGCGGCGGCCAAGACCGGCCACCTCGGCCCCACCGTGTTCCGCTCCACCAACCTCGGCCGCACCTGGAAGGAAGCCACGCAGCCGCCCGCGTTCGCCAAGGCGCCCGAGGGCAGCGTGGGCCGCGCGGTGGACCACACCTTCTGGCTCACACCGGGGCACGCGGCCGAGCGCGACACCTGGTACGCCGGCACGTCGCCGCAGGGCCTGTTCCGCTCTGAAGACGGTGGCGTCACCTGGGCGCCGTTTTCCAGCATCAACGACGACCCGCAGTACCGCGAATGGATGGGCAGCGCGCAAGACGGCACGCCCGACGGCCCCAAGCTGCATTCCATCATCATCGACCCGCGCGACCCCGCGCACCTGTACTTCGCCATGTCCAGCGGTGGCGTGCACGAGTCTGTTGACAACGGGCACAGTTGGACGACGCTGGTCAAGGGCCTCGAAGTGGTCGAGGGCTTCGACAAGACCACCCTCACCTTCCACGACCCGCACGTGGTGCGCCTGTGCCCCAGCAACCCCGACCGGCTGTACCAGCAAAACCACTGCGGCATCTATCGGCTCGACCGGCCTGGCGACCAGTGGCAGCGCGTCGGCGCCAAGATGCCCAAGCGCGTCGGCGACGTCGGCTTCCCGATCGTGCTGCACCCGCGCGACGACAACACCGCGTGGGTGTTCCCGATGGACGGCACCAACGTGTGGCCGCGCACCAGCCCGCAAGGCCTGCCCGCCGCTTACGTCACGCGCAACGGCGGCAAGACCTGGCAGCGCCAGGACGTTGGCCTGCCACCCAGCCAAGCCTGGTGGACGGTCAAGCGCCAGGCCATGACCGGCGACGCGCAAGACCCGGTCGGCCTGTACTTCGGCACCACCAGCGGCGAACTGTGGATGAGCCGCGACGAGGGCGCGCGCTGGGCTTGCATTGCGCGGCACCTGCCGGAGATCTATGCGGTTGAGGCGGCGGAGGTGGCGTAGCGGTGGGTGGTGAATTGACCGTCACGGTGCTGCCCGACCAGGCCGAGTCGCGATGCAAGTGCTGATCCCCACCTCGCTGCGTTCGTACACCGGCCGGTCCAGAGTCGAGGCGATCGGCGCGACGCTGGGCGAGGTGCTGGCCGACCTGGATCGTCAGTTCCCGGGCTTGCGTTTTCGCATGGTCGACGAGCAAGATCGGTTGCGACCGCACATGCGGGTGTTCGTCAACGGGAATGCAATCCACGGGCTGGAGCAGCCGTTGCAGACCAGCGACGATGTGAGCATCGTTCAGGCGTTGAGTGGGGGGTGAGCCGCGTTGTCTGTGTCCCTGCCGCACCGTGCCATGTCGTTGCCTTCAGGCGAAGCGGAGCCAGAACGTATGTACAAGGCACTGACCATCTCCTTGGTCATCATGGGTCTGGCAATCGCTGCGACGCTGGCCTCCATGACTGGCGGGCACGGCGACGCAGTGCCCTTCATGCTGGCCGCATGGTTGGGGATGTCGATGGGGGTCCTGGTCGCACTCGCGCTGCTGCTGCGCCGGTGGCTCGTCGTGCATCCGGCCAGGGTCTATGCACTGGCGGTCGCGATCCCCGTGGCGATGCTGCTGGGGCCCATGGCCATGAGGTGGATGCCCTTCACCTGGTCGGGCACCGAGCGTGATGTGCACATCGGCGACGTAACGGCCCGCGCCTGGCACGACGAAGTCGGGGGCCAGCCGATCGGCCTGACGCTGGAGTTCACGCTTCGCACTGATGACGATTGGCGGGGCTCGCTGGTTCCCAGCCTTTCCTGGGATGGCCACCTCACGATCAACACGAACCAGCTTTTCTATGGCGGTTTCGCGGCCTTGCGTGGCCGGATAGATCCAGAGCCTGAGATGTTGATGGCGCAATTGCCGGCGTTTCATTCAAGCTTCGGTTTCCGGCGCGGCGTTACCTATCGACTGGCCTTCGATATGGCGCCACCGTTTCTCATGGCAAGCAACCGGAAGCCGGAGGACGAAAACAGGCGGCCACTGGCCGACAGCTTCGTGTGCGTGCGTGCGCAGGCATTCGGCGATGATCCTGCCGAACGTGCGCGCACCTTGGCGACTCTGGGCCAACACGGTGCCGGCCGCTATCGCATGCAGGTGTTCGTGAGGGACCATCACGATGGCAGTCGGCTATTCACGCAGACGATGTTCGAAGCGCCACACTTGGCCGCACTGCACGAAGGCAACCTTGCCGCTGGAGTACCTGTTTGCACGGGCTCGTGACCTCGTCGCCCCTGGCGCGCTGCGCCAAAGGGTCACGCACGAGTGTCGAAAGAAGCGCCGAGGATCCGGGGTCATGGCACCGTTTGAATTCGGCGCGGTCATTTTGGTCGCGCTTACCGAGTAGCCGCTCGTTCCACGCACACATTCTCTTGGCCGGACATCCTGATTGACGCTGTCCAATCGGAACTGTCCGACGCCGTTCCGACTCGGCGGAGGGCAAGGTCTATAAGCCGGCATTGCGCCGACGCGCCACGCAACGCGCGCTCGACGAGCGACTCGTCGCGGCCGGGCTCGCCAGCGCCTCGATTCTGCGGGTCGCCGAGACCCCGAGCGGCCTCGAAGTGCGGTTCACGCTCACCGATCCCGCGCACGAAGTCGCGCGCTGATGAATCCGTTTGTGCTGGTCTATCGCCTGGAATTCGAAGCGCGCCGATGAGCGCCCCGGCGCGCGTCCAGGCCGACGGAGCCGTGTTGACGATCACGCTGGATTCTCCGCAACGCCGGCATGCGCTGACACCGAAGATGCGTTGCCGACTGGTCGATGCGTTCATCGCCTGTCGCGACAACCCGAATTGGCGCCCGCGCGCCCAAGGACGATTGGAACCACCGCCTGATGGCGGAGCCTCCGGTACGGGCAGCCTCGGGCCTGCGGGCTTTGCGCTCGACAAACCGGTGATCGCCGCCAACAACGGCGCCTGCCTTGCCGGCGGCTTTGGATTGATGCTGGGCACTGACCTGCGCGTGGTGGCCGATCACGCGACCTTCGGGCTGCCGGAGCCATCGCCTCACGGAAGAACGGCATGTGGACGGTGGTGCTGATCCGACCGCTGGGTTTGACCCATGCGGATGACAAGCGGCTGAGGGCGAACGGCGTTGACAACGTGGGATTTGCCGCGCATGACGACAACATCACCACCCGTTGCCACCACGTCTCGTTCGCGAAGACCTTGGGGCCTGGCACCAAGGCAGACATCGAGCCGGTCAAACTGCCCTGATGGTTCTGTGGCGCAGCGCATGCGGTGGTGCGCTTGTCTTGAAGCGGGTTGACCTCACGCCTCGTGTGGCAATTGAGTGGCAATTCATGGCCGAGCCCCGGTAACGGCTGACTGACGCAAACCCGCGTCTCGAGCTCTCGAGCAATGAGCGACGACTCAACGTCGCATCGCCGGTTGCGTGCATCGTCGTTTGGCCGGAGCTGGACGACGCTCAACTGTCAGTCGTCGCGCAAAGTTGGACGACAGCGATGCAGCGGTTGCAGACGTTCCCGTATATCTCCGGAACATCCGATTTCGGATGGATTCCGACCGTTCCGCTTGCGGCCGACCGACAAGACTGGTGCGTGACCATTGGGCTCAGGGACCAACCTATTGCTAACGTTCGCCGGCCGCTCCTTTTTAGGGATCGTGCTTCCGTTACGCCTCCTTGGGGGCGCCCACGTCTCGTAGGATCGACAAGCGCGTGCCGCGCCGGCAGAACCGCTTAATATCGCTCTGCCCGCGCGGCAGTTCGCCGCCATAAAGAAGAATTCCATGGCGAAGAACGAG
This sequence comes from Methylibium sp., assembly GCA_043718725.1. GTDB lineage: Bacteria > Pseudomonadota > Gammaproteobacteria > Burkholderiales > Burkholderiaceae_C > LGRD01. The sequence goes on along the minus strand of JAYSVE010000412.1, from coordinate 3,976 downwards.
GGGGATGATCCATGTCTAGAGCTTCAGGTCGCCCGCACGCCGTCTACTGGCGCTGCCGGATCTGACACATCCCTGACTATGGTCTCGATGTTCTCGGGCTGCGGTGGAATGGACTTAGGTTTCGTCGGTGGATTCGACTACCGCGGCACCTCCTATCCGCGCCTCCCCGTGAAACTTCTCGGCGCGTACGACAACGACCGGAAGGCGAAACGCACCTACGACAAGAACTTCGACCACGAGCTTGAACTCTTAGATCTGACGAACGCTGACGTCGAAGCACTGCCCGCCGCAGACATTTTGATAGGCGGCTTTCCATGCCAAGAGTTCTCGATATGTGGACCCCGCGGCGGCATCGATGCTCGCCGCGGTCAACTGTTCAGAACGATGTCCAGATATGCGGCCAAGCACAAGCCTGCGGTGGTGGTTGCTGAAAACGTAGACCACCTTCGGTTTCTCAACAGCGGGGCCGATCTAAAGACTATCCGCGTATCGCTGGCGCGAGCTGGGTACAACGTGCACGTGTGGCCCGTGTACGCCCCGGACTTCGGAGTGCCTCAGACTCGACGCCGCATCTTCATCGTCGGCATGCGAAGTGATTTGTCCACACCGCTGACGCCACCCGTCGCGAAGTTCGCCGCCGAACACCGCTCGACCTCGTGGGCAATCGAAGACCTCGCAATGATTTCTGATGAGACCATCGCCAACCAAAGTCAATACTTCAAAGCCGGTCTCGCTCAGAAGGGGCACGGTCAGGGTGACGAGGTGAACAGCAAACACTTGCCCGCGTACACGATACGTGCCAATGCGCGTTCTCGCGTGCAGTTTCACTACGAGCTTCCACGTCGACTAACGGTTCGCGAATGCGCTCGCATTCAGACGTTCCCCGACAACTTTATTTTCCCGGACGAAGCGACGCCGAGCATCAAGCAGATTGGGAACGCAGTCCCCCCCGTACTCGCATATGCGATCGCAAGCCACGTGACAAGATACTTGATGGTATTGCCGAAAACAAAGATAAAGATTCGGAGGGAACATGGCAAAGCGAAAACCTAAAGTTCACAAAGTCACTTCGCTCGGTGACTTTACGAAGCAAATTGAACTGCTACTTCCTGCCGGCGCAGGCGAAGGCAACTGGTATCGCGGGATCGGGCGGAGCGACACTTTCACGCTTCGTCCCGGCCTGTTCCGGCACCCAAAAACCGTTGACATTGTCGAGTTCATCCGACTGGAAGCGCGCATGCTTGAGGACTTCGAGCGCTTCAGCATCCTTCATACGGAAGCAATGGAGTCTGGCGCGGGGAACCTAGATGCAGGCCTCAGAAAGCTTTTTTTCATGCAGCATTACGGCATACCAACGCGGCTACTTGATTGGTCTTCAAATCCGTTCATCGCCCTGTATTTCGCGCTCAGCACGGCTCACTTTGGCGCCGGGGGAGCGGCACCCCTCGAAGACGCTGCGGTATGGATACTCGACCCGACTTCATGGAATCGTATTGCACTCAGCGCGGCAGGTCATGGGGATGCTGGGCCTCTCGCTCACACAGATGCAGTGCCCGGCTACGGCCCTCGCAAACTCTTCTCTGGAGAGTTTGAGCCGACCGCCATGAAAACCCTTAACGTGCAGGCAGCTTGCATTTTGGGAGTGACAAACAGTGCACGTATGTTCGCCCAACGCGGCGTCTTCACGATCTTCGGGAGCAATTTGGCTTCTATGGAGGACCAGTTCGCTACAGGGGGCTTCAACGCCGGAACGCTAAATAAGATCGTGGTTCCTGCAGCGAAAATTTCGCAACTGCTAAATTCAATAATCAAGATGGGCTACACGGACTCAGTGTCATATCCGGATCTACACGGATTGGCGATGGAAATCAAGCGCTCACGCGGCTTCACGGTCTAACGATGCTCAAGGTATACATCCACGAACCCCAGCCCCTTCGGTGGTGGTACGAGCAGCACTTGCTCAAGCGAATTGATATGGCGCCGAGTTACCAGAGGCGCGGTGAGATTTGGAGCAAATGGAAGCGTGCGCATTTGATCGATTCGATTCTCAATGATTTTGATGTCCCAAAGTTCTACGTCGCGAACTTCCATATTGGACCGGCTACCAACCTGAATCCCCATAAGACAGGCTACGCAATCATCGACGGAAAGCAGCGGTTTGGCGCGATTTTCGCGTTCTTCAGCGACGTGATTCCGCTCAACCAATCTTTCGTGCTCGACGATAGTCCGTTAACGATGCTCGGAAATCTCAAGTACAGTGATCTTAGATCGCGTTTCCCTCAACTGGCACACAAAATAGATTCATTTGTGCCGACCGTGATGAGTGTTCTCACGGACAGCGAGCGAAAGATCGAAGAGCTGTTCGTGCGCTTGAATACCGGCGAAGCGGCTAATGGCGCTGAGCGGCGAAATGCCGCAGGCGGACCAGTCCCGGTCATTGTCCGCGAGCTTTCCCAGCATTTGTTTTTCATACGAAAGATTCGCTTCAATATCAAGAGAATGCAAGAGCATAACCTTCTTTGGAAGCTGCTGCTATTTGAATTCAAGAAGGGTTTTGTCGACACGAAGGCGCGAAATCTTGACGATTTTGCTGCGACTGCGAATACATGGAGCAGGGAGCGTCCAGAGTCGGATCAGGACAACATGGGCGACTACGATCACGCCCGTGACCGCGTTTTCGAGACGCTCGAATTCCTCGCTGTAGAATTCAACGACTCGGATGTCCTCCTTGCAAAACAGGGCGAGATTCCCATTTACTACTGGGCGATCCGCCAGCATCCGGACTGGGTCCATGAACTGCGCGACTTTGTCCTCGAGTTTACTGAAGCCATAGCTGAGAACTTGCGCGCGCAGAAGAATGACCCGAACGCAGGTATTCCCGAGCTCAGCGCGTACTACACAATGAGCCGAACGACGAACGACCAAGCGAGCCTTGAAGGCCGATACAAGATTTTCGAGAAGAGGTTTCGGGATTTTCGGAGACCGCTTGGCCGGCGACCGAGGTAGGCTCAGTCGCAACGATCGGCAGATAATGTATCTGCCGATTACCGAGACAGCCGACACTTTCAGTGTGTACGTCCCCTTCAGGTTTCCGGCAGGGTCACCACTGAAAGTTATGTGCGGCGGCGCTTGTCAACGATGAGCAACAGATGCGATGCCTAGGGTCCGTGAGTTCGGCCGAATTGAAAAGCGGGCATTCGACTGCGGTTGAACTACGAACGTCAGGTCCCTCGAGGCCGCCTGTCCTTGGGACAAGCGAAGGTCAACGTCGGCTATCGCAAGTAGTGGACGTTTGTGCGCGAACGCCGACCGTCAGCGGCCAGTCTGAAGCATTCATCGACTGCGTCGGCCTGCATGCCTGCACGTCGCCGACCACCCCCCCGCCCATCCACGCCTACCCCGAGCGTCACCTTCCCGTCGCTGGCCCGTCCTTCGATATTTCTTTTCCGCGACGTTGTCGAATCCCGCCACCCCCTGCGTCGCTAAGATGCCACCGGACATCGGGGCATTCACACAGCAGGACACACCATGCAGTACATGATTCTGATTTACGGCGACGAAAAGAACTTTGCGTTGATGGCCAACGACCCCGAGGCGCAAAAGCAGATGTATGCCGCGTTCACGCAATACAACGTCGACATGCGCGGCGCGGGCATTTTGCGCAGCGGCGCCGAGCTCAAGCCAACCCACAGCGCCACCACCGTGCGGGTGCAAAACGGCAAGACCTTGACCACCGATGGGCCGTTTGCCGAGACCAAGGAGCAACTCGGCGGCTACTACGTCATCGACGTGCCCAACCTCGACGCGGCCGTGTCATGGGCCGCGCGCTGCCCGGCCGCCCAGGGTGGCTCCATCGAAGTGCGCCCGCTGGGGCATACGCCCGACAACCTGTGACTTCCGAGCGCCAGCCAGCGGCGCCGCGGCCTTGATCGGCCATGCTGACGCCCATCATCGAGGGCATCTGCCGCAACGAAGG
>JAYSVE010000411.1:0-4125 GCA_043718725.1 Methylibium sp. | reverse complement strand
CATGTGGCAGGGCTACTCAGAACTGCAATGCCTTTGCAGAGGTCTGTCTCTGCGCGATTGGACCTCGGATTAGGCGCAAAACTCTGGGTAAAGGGCAGCCCTAGCCCGTCCTCACCAACCGGCCGGCAGCACGTCGCTCATCGGCACCGCCTGGCCGGTGGCGATGCTGCGGTGCGCCGCCAGGCCGGTGGCGACGCTGCGCAAGCCTTCTTCCAGCGTCAATTCGGCGGGCAAACCATGGCGCATGGCATGGGCAAACTTCTGGTGCTCGATGAACGACGCGCCGAAATGCTGGCCCGGGTACTTGATGTTCGTGTCCCAGACCCTGCGCACCGACACGCCGCGGCCACTGCCGGAAGGCTCGCCCCAGACCTTGCGCCTGCCCCAGTCTTCGCGCCGGCCATGGCGCAAGGTCAGCGACGGCAGCAGCGATTCGAGCTTGCCTTCGTCGCCGACGATCGTGATGTGTTCGTTGTCCACCGAGTTCTCGGCGAACATGCACAGGTCCAGCATCGCCCGCGCGCCGCTGGGGTATTCGACGATCACGTAGGCGCTGTCCAGAATGTCCGGCGTGCGGCCGGCGTAGCGTTCGTCCAGGTGGTTGACGCGCTGGCCGCCCGAGGCGAAAACGCGTGTCGGCCGCTCGCGCAGCACCAAGTCCATCAGGTTGAAGTAGTGGCAGCACTTCTCGACCAGGGTGCCGCCGGTGTTGGCCGAGAAGCGGTTCCAGTCTCCCACCTTGGGGTAAAACGGTTCGCGGTGTTCGCGGATCGCGACCTGGTGCACGCGGCCCACGTCGCCGGCGTGCGCCATGCGGATCATCTCGGCCACCGGCGGCATGTAGCGGTATTCCTGCGCCACCCACACCAGCGCCTTTCGTCCATCGGCCTGTCTTATCAACTCGACGCCGTCATCGATGCGTGTGACCAGCGGCTTTTCGACCAGGATGTGCAGATCGGTCTTGAGCGCGTCGCGCATCACCTCGATGTGGGTGAAGTTCGGCGTAGCGATCACCACGGCGTCGCACAGGCCGCTGTCGAGAAGGTCGCGATGGTCGGCAAACACCCGAGGCTGCACGGCAGCATCGGCCAACAGCGCCAGGGCCGCGTGGCGGCTCGCGGCGGCGGTGTCGGCGAGGGCCGACACCTGCGTGCCCTGCAGCGCCATGATGTTGTGGAGGTGCTCGCGGCCCATGCTGCCGCAGCCGATCAGCCCGTAGCGGATTCTTTGCACCATCACCTCAACCTTTCAGGCCACCCTGGGTCAAGCCGCCGACCACGCGCTCCTGGAAGATCGCGATCAACACCGCGATCGGCACGATGGCCACGATCAACGCGGCCGAGATGATCGGCCACGGAAACGTGAACTCGCCCTGGTACAGCGTGATGCCCACCGGCAGGGTGCGCATCGAGAAGCTGGAGTTCAACGACAGCGCCAGCAGGAATTCGTCCCAGGCGTTGACGAAGGCCAGGATGCCCGCCGTGAACACGCCCGGCGCCGCCAGCGGCACGACCACGCGCCACAGCGCGCCCATGCGGGTGCAGCCGTCGATCATCGCGGCGTTCTCGAGGTCTTTCGGGATGCTCTGGAAAAAACTCACCAGCACCAGCGTGCACACCGGCAGGTTCAACACGATGTAGGGCAGCACCAGCGCGGTGGTGGTGTTGAGCAGCCCGAACGAGCGCATCGTCTCGAAGATCGGCACCAGCAAGGTGACCAGCGGGAACATGCTGGACGCGACGATGACGGTCAGGATCAGCTGTCGGTGCTTCAGGTTCAGCCGGGCGATTGCGTAGGCGGCAAAGGCCGAGATCAGCAGCGAGAACAGCGTGGCCAGCAGCGCCACCCGTACCGAGTTGCCCAGGTACATCAGCAACGGCTGGTCGGTGAAGGCCTGCACATAGTTCGACAGCGTGGGGTTGTGCGGAATCCAGGTGATGGGCTTGCTCACCAGTTCGGTCTCGGTCTTCAGCGAGGTCAGCAAGATCCACAGCGCCGGAAAGAAGCCGTTGAACACGACCAGGCAGGCGGCGATGAGGCGCAGGCCGGGGCCTTCGAGCGGTGACGCGATGAGGCTGCGGGTGTTCATCAAAGCGGCGACGACGGCCATCACTCCCTCCCGATGCGACGCAGGTACACCGCCGTCACGCCCATCGACAGCAAGAACATGAACACCGCCAGCGTGGAGCCGTAGCCCACGTCCAGGTAGTCGATCGTGGTCTTGTGGATCAGCATGGCCAAGGTCTCGGTGTCGTTGCCCGGGCCGCCCTTGGTCATGGTGTACGGGATGTCAAAGGTCTGCAGCGCGGTGATGGTGCGAAAGATCAGCGCGACGATGATCGAGGGCATCAGCATCGGAATCGTGATCTGGCGGAACTGCTGCCACTTCGAGGCGCCATCGACCTCGGCCGCTTCGTACAAGGAGCGCGGGATCATCTGCAAGCCGGCCAGCAGGATCAGGGCCATGAACGACGAGGTCTTCCAGATGATGGTGAAGCAGATCGCCGCAAAGGCGTAGCGCGGCGTCAGCAGCCACATGGTCTGTGACTCACCGCCGAAGCGCCGCACGATGTCGTTGACCACGCCGTATTCGGTGTGAAAGAACCACGCGAAGATCAGCCCGGCAAAGCTCAGCGGCAGCGCCCAGGGCAACAGCAGCGCCAGGCGCACCGGCCAGCGCCGCTTGAACGGCAGGTTGGCCAGCATCGCCAGCCCCAGGCCGCACACCAACGCGCCCGGCACGGTGATCAGCGTGATCAGCAGCGTGTTCTTGGCGGCGTTCCAGAAGTCCTTGTCCTTCAGCACGTCTTCATAGTTGAGCCAGCCGACGAACTTGACCACGCCGGTGCCACCCGACAGGCGCAGGTCGAAGAAGCTGTTCCAGACCAGCTTGCCGATCGGGTAGACGACGATCAGCGCCAGCAACGCGAACGCCGGCGCCAGCAGCATGACCGCGAGCGTTTTTTCGCTCGGGTCGCGCAGGCGCTCCATCAGGCTGGGTTGTGGGCTCATCAGGCACCTCCATGTCGATGCGTCGCCGTCAAAGACGACGCCCCTGTTGCCCCCTGCCTCGACCCGGCGAGGGGGCCGGAGCTCAGCGCATCACGCGTTGCAGGCGACTCTCGATCTCGGCCACGCCTTCTTCAGGCTTCTTGGTGCGCGCCAGGATCGCGCTGGTGGTCGTGCGGATCGTGTCGCTCACCTCGCCATAGCGCTCGCTCTGCGGCCGGCTGCGCCCGGCGATGACCACATTGGCGGCGTCCTTGAACCAGGGCACGTTCTTCACCACGTCGGCATCGGTGTAGACGCTCGCCTGCGTCGGCAGCAGCGAGCCTTCGGCGGCGAGGAATTTGCTGGCCTCGGTCGATGCCATGAAGTTCACCAGCTTGGCCGCCTCGGCCTTGCTCTTGCTGAACGCGCTGACCGCCCACTGCCAGCCACCCACGCAGGTGGCGCTCTTGCCACCGGCCACGGCGGGCAGCGGCATCACGCCGACCTTGCCGGCCACTTTGCTGTCCTTGTCGTCCTTGAAGCGGTCCCAGGCAAAGCCCCAGTTGATCGCGAACACCACCTGGCCGGCCTTGAATTCGTTGACGGTGTCGGGCGTCTTGACCTCGGCGACGTTCTTCTTGATGACGCCCTGGTCGACCCGGCTCAGCCACTGGTTCATGCCCTTCACCGCGGCGTGCTTGTCCAGGGTCATCTTGCCGGCGGCGTCGTTGAAGTCATTGCCCTGGCTCCAGTACGGCAGCAAGAAGGTGCACACCGCGCCTTCGATCGGAGCGCCTTGAATGCTCAGCCCCTGCAGGTTCGTGTCGCCTTCGGCCTTCTGGATTTTTTGTGCCGCGGCGGAAAGTTCGTCCCAGGTCTTGGGCTCCTTCACGCCGTGCTTGTCGAGCAGGTCCTTGCGGTAGTACATGAACATCGCGTCGGCAAACGCCGGCATGGCGGCGATCTTGCCGCCCACGACATTGGCGCTGGCGTACACGGGCAGGAAGGGTTTCATCACCGCCGCGGGCTCGCCGAGGGTCGCGGTAGGGACGAGGATTACTCCCCGCCCCCCGCACAGATCCGTACGTGCGGCACTACCGCATACGGCTCCTGCCTTGAGTCATGACGCGAAGC
>JAYSVE010000042.1:0-5535 GCA_043718725.1 Methylibium sp. | reverse complement strand
TGGCGCCCTGGCCGGGCAGGACGATGCGCTCGGCCGCCAACACCTCTTCGGGCCTGGCCGTGACGACCACGTCCACCCCCGAACCACGCGCCACATGCAGGACCGCCTGCGACACCGAACGCAGGTTGCCCATGCCGTAGTCGACGACGGCCACGGTGCGCGTCATCGCGCCACTCCCAAACGAAGCCGGCTCATGTCAAAGCGAGCCCTTGGTCGACGGAATCACATCGGCGGCGCGCGGGTCGATCTCGAGCGCCATGCGCAGCGCGCGGGCGAAGGCCTTGAACACCGTTTCGCACTGATGGTGGGCGTTGTCGCCGTGCAGGTTGTCGATGTGCAAGGTGACGCCGGCATGGTTCACGAAACCCTGGAAGAACTCGCAGACCAGTTGCGTGTCGAGCCCGCCGACCATGCCGGCCTTGAATGGCACCCGCATGTGCAGACCGGGACGGCCCGAGAAGTCGATCACCACGCGGCTCAGCGCTTCGTCCAGCGGCACGTAGGCGTGGCCGTAGCGGCGCAGGCCGCGTTTGTCGCCGACCGCGCGGGCCAGCGCCTGGCCGACGGTGATGCCCACGTCTTCCACCGTGTGGTGGCCATCGATGTGCAGGTCGCCCTTGGCGTCGATCTCCAGGTCGATCAGGCCATGGCGGGCGATCTGGTCGAGCATGTGATCGAAGAAGCCGATGCCGGTGGCGAGCTGGGCCACGCCGGTGCCGTCCAGGTTGATGCGCACGCGGATCCGGGTTTCCGCGGTGTTGCGTTGGACTTCGGCGATGCGGGCAGTGGTCATGTGAGGCTTTTCTGCAGGGCTTGCAGCATCAATTGATTCTCTTGCGGCGTGCCCACGGTCAGGCGCAGGCACTCGTTGAGCAGCGGGTGCAGGGTCGAGACATTCTTGACCAGAACGCCGCGCGACTTCATGCCTTCGAACGTGCGCCTGGCGTCGGCCACGCGCACCAGGATCATGTTGGCCTGGCTGGGAAACGGCGTGACGCCCTGGATCGCCTGCAAGGCCGGCAGCAGCCTGTCGCGCTCCTCCCGGATCACGGCCGCCTGGCCCGCGTATTCGTCGGCATGTTCCAGCGCGAACAGCGCGGCCTCGCAATTGAGGACGCTGATGTTGAAGGGCGGGCGCAGTTTGTCGACCTCCTGGATCAACTCACGCCGGCCCATCAGGTAGCCGATGCGAACGCCGGCGAGGCCGAACTTGCTCATCGTGCGCATCAGCAGCACGTGCGGGTGACGCACCAGGCGCCGCATCGAATCGCGCGCGGCGAACGGCTGATAGGCCTCGTCCATCACCACCAAGCCGGGGGCGGCGTCGATGATGGCGTCGATCGCGGCGTCGTCCCACAGGTTGGCGGTGGGGTTGTTCGGATAGGCCAGGTAGATCAAGGCGGGTCGATGCTCGCGCACGGCCGCCAGCATGGCCGGGAGGTCCAGTTCGAAGTCGGGCGACAGCGGCACGCCGACGAACTTCAGGCCTTGCAGCCTGGCCGCAAGTTCGTACATCACGAAGCCCGGCAGGGGCGCCAGGACGCAGGCGCCCGGCACGTCGCAGGCCAGGGTCAGCATGCTGATCAATTCGTCCGAACCGTTGCCCAGCATGATGTCGCAGCCCGGCGGCATGTGCGCATGGGCCGCGAGAGCCGCGCGCAACACATCGCCGCGCTCGGCCGGGTAGCGGTTCAGCGCCACCCCGGCCAGCCGCTCGCCCAGGGCGCGCTGCAACGGTTCGGGCAGGCGGAACGGGTTCTCCATGGTGTCGAGCTTGACCAGCCCGGCGCTGGGCTGCACCGCATAGCCGTGCATGGATTGCAAGTCCTGGCGGATGTGGCGAAACATGCGTTCGGAGAGCGAGTTCATGCGAGCGTGTCCAGCATTTCCGGCCCGACGAGAAAAGGGTTGAGGATGCGCACCTTGTCGAACCCGGTGTCAAGCCTGGTTGCCGTGAACGAGCCGCATCTCGGCCGCCCTGGCATGCGCCTGCAAACCCTCGCCACAGGCCAACTCGGCTGCGATGGGCCCCAGTATGCGAGCACCTGCTTCGCTCACTTCAATCAGGCTGCTTCGTTTCTGGAAGTCGTACACCCCCAGCGGAGATGAAAACCGCGCAGTCCCGGACGTCGGCAGCACATGGTTGGGGCCGGCGCAGTAGTCGCCCAGGCTTTCGCTGCTGAACGCGCCGAGGAAGATCGCGCCCGCGTGTTTGAGCAACGGCTCCCACTGGTGCGGGTCGCGTGAACTCACCTCCAGATGTTCGGGCGCGATGCGGTTGGAGATCTCGCAGGCCTCTTCCATGCTCCGCGTGTGAATCAGCGCGCCGCGGCCTTCGAGCGAGGCGCGGATCACGTCGCGCCGCGGCATCTCGGGCAACAGCCGGTCGATGGCCGCCTTGACCTGGGCAATGTAGGCGGCGTCCGGGCACAACAGAATGCTCTGCGCCAACTCATCGTGCTCGGCCTGGCTGAACAAGTCCATGGCCACCCAGTCGGGCGGCGTGCTGCCGTCGGCCAGCACCAGGATCTCACTCGGGCCGGCGATCATGTCGATGCCGACTTGGCCGAACACCCGCCGCTTGGCGCTGGCCACATAAGCGTTGCCGGGCCCGGTGATCTTGTCGACCGCCGGCACGCTGGCCGTGCCATAGGCCAGCGCGCCCACGGCCTGCGCGCCGCCGATCGTGAAGACCCTGTCGACACCGGCCACGGCCGCGGCGGCCAGCACCAGCATGTTGCGCACGCCCAGCTGAGTACCCTGGGCGGCGCCGGACCCGCCGGTGGCGATGCTGCCGCCCACCGGGGTCGGCACCACCATGATGATCTCGCCGACGCCGGCCACCCGGGCCGGAACGGCGCTCATCAACAGGCTGGACGGGTAGGCGGCCTTGCCACCGGGGACGTAAATGCCCACGCGGTCCAGCGGCGTGACTTTTTGTCCGAGCAGGTTGCCGTCTTCGTCGCGGTATTGCCACGAGCGCCCGCAGGCCTCCAACTGGCGCCGGTGGTAGCTGCGCACCCGCTCGGCGGCAAACTCGAGCGCGCCACGCTGGGCCGGTGTGATGGCCGCGAGCGCGGCGCGCAGTTCAGCCTCGCCGATCTCCAGCGCCGCCATCGAGCCCGCGTTCAAGCCATCGAAGCGCCGGGTGTATTCGAGCACCGCCGCATCACCGCGCAGGCGCACGTCGTCAAGAATGGCCGCGACACGTTGCTCGATTGCCTGGTCGGTTTCGGCCGACCAGTGCCTGACGCGCTGGAAGTCGTCTTCAAAGCCGCTGGCGCGGGTGTTCAATTGGCGGATGTCGACGGGCATGGCGAGGCGCAAATGAAGGATGGCCGGCGCGGCATCAGGCGATCGCCCCGGCGAACGCATCGATGATGGCGCGAATCGGTTCGCGCTGGAGCTTGAGCGCGGCCTGGTTGACGATCAGGCGGGACGAAATCTGCATGATTTCTTCCACCTCGACCAGGTGGTTGGCCTTGAGCGTGCTGCCGGTGGACACCAGGTCGACGATGGCGTCGGCCAGACCGGTCAGTGGCGCCAGCTCCATCGAGCCATAGAGCTTGATCAGGTCGACGTGCACGCCCTTGTTGGCGAAGTGATCGCGGGCAATCCGGGTGAACTTGGTGGCCACGCGAATCCGCGAGCCTTGCTTCACCGCGCCGGCGTAGTCGAAGTCGGCCCGCACCGCCACGCTCATGCGGCACCTGGCGATGTTCAGGTCCAGCGGCTGGTACAGGCCCTGGCCGCCATGCTCGATCAGCGTGTCCTTGCCGACGATGCCCAGGTCGGCGCCGCCATATTGCACATAGGTCGGCACGTCGCTGGCGCGCACCAGCACCAGCCGCACGTCGGCCCGGCTGGTGCCGATGATCAGCTTGCGGCTCTTCTCCGGGTCTTCGACGACCGTGATGCCGGCCGCCTTCAGCAGCGGCAAGGTCTCGTCGAAGATCCGCCCCTTGGAAAGGGCAAGGGTGATCATCGCGCCTCCCGCCGAGCCGCCTCAAGGGTGGCGAGCGCCCACTCCGGGGGCTGCAGACGCCGTGAATACTGGGGCTTCATTTCACCCTCTCGATGTCGGCACCCATGCCACTCAGCTTGGTCTCCATCTGGTCGTAGCCGCGGTCCAGGTGGTAGATGCGATCGACCACCGTCTCGCCTTCGGCCACCAGCCCGGCAATGACCAGGCTGGCGGAGGCGCGCAGGTCGGTCGCCATCACGGTGGCGCCGGACAGCTTGGCCACGCCCTGGACCACGGCCAGGTGGCCGTCGACCTCGATCTTCGCGCCCAGCCGCAGCAACTCGTTCACGTGCATGAAGCGATTCTCGAAAATCGTCTCGGTGACCTTGGACACGCCGCTCGCGATGCAATTGAGGGTCATGAACTGCGCCTGCATGTCGGTCGGGAAGCTGGGGTACTCCGCGGTGCGAAAGCTCACAGCCTTCAGGCGCCGGTCGTTCGTGACCCGGATCCAGCCGTCACCGGCTTCGATGCCGGCGCCGGCCTCGCGCAGCTTGTCGATCACCGTGTCGAGGTGGTCCGCGCGCGCGCCGCGCAGCACCACCGCGCCGCGGGCGGCCGCCGCGGCACAGAGGAAGGTGCCGGCTTCGATGCGGTCGGGCACGATGCGGTGCGACACGCCGTGCAGCGTCTGCACCCCCTGAATCCGGATCCGGCTCGTGCCATGGCCTTCGATGCGCGCGCCCATGCCGATCAGCATCTCGGCCAGGTCGGCAATCTCGGGCTCCTGGGCGGCGTTTTCCAGCAGTGTCTCGCCGTCGGCCAGCGTCGCGGCCATCATCAGGTTTTCGGTGCCGGTCACGGTGACCATATTGGTCGTGATCCTGGCGCCCTTCAGGCGCTTCGTCTTGGCGATGATGTAGCCGTGCTCGACCGTGATTTCGGCACCCATGGCCTGCAGGCCCTTGATGTGCTGGTCGACCGGCCGCGAGCCGATGGCGCAACCGCCAGGCAAGGACACCGTGGCCTCGCCGAAGCGGGCCAGCAGCGGGCCCAGCACGAGGATGGACGCCCGCATGGTCTTCACCAGGTCGTAGGGCGCCTCGGGCGAGCTCAGACCGCTTGCGTCCAGCGCCACCACGTCGGCCTGGGCTTCGCTGCGTTCGGCCTTGACACCCATGCTGCGCAACAGCTTGCAGGCGGTGTTCACATCCTGCAGGCGCGGCACGTTGATCAGCGTGACCGGCTCGGCCGTCAGGATGGCGGCGCACAACTCGGGCAGCGCGGCGTTCTTGGCGCCGGAGATGGTGACTTCGCCTTCAAGGCGCCGGCCACCACGGATCAGGAGTTTGTCCATGTTCGGGTGCTTGCCCAGGTTCCAGGCGGCCATTGAACCTGCGCAAGCAGCTTCAACCGCGGCAGTGGAACACTGCGGCGGGTTTCAGTGGTGTTGCGGGGCGGCCGGGCTCGGGTTGGCAGCCCATTCGGCAGGTGTCAGCGTCTTCATCGACAGCGCATGGATCTGTTCGCGCATCCGCTCGCCCAACGCCGCGTAGACGCGCTGATGGCGC
>JAYSVE010000410.1:0-1778 GCA_043718725.1 Methylibium sp. | reverse complement strand
TGTACTTCTTGACCCAGGCGAACACAGCTTCCTTGGAGAACGTCCAGTAGTTCGAGCCCACGCCGGACACATCGCTCAAGTGATCCGGGAAGGTGGTCAGACCGTCCAGCGGCAGATTGGCGGGATTTTTCAGGCCCGGCAAGTCGGTCAGGTTGATCACCGACAGGCTACGCTCGTGGCGGGCGCCGCGCACGCCGGTTTTGAGGGTCTTGAAGAAACCTGCGTCCAGCGCATACTCGAGGTCGATTTGAGCATAGGATTCCTTGTCGTTCGACGTCACATGCGAGCCGAAGGTGCCTGGAATGCCATCGTAACCGCCGCCGATGGAATGCTTGTTGCTGCCGGCTGTCACGTAATCGACCGGCTTGTCGGCGCCGTTGTTGCGGTAGCTGATGGCGCCAAACGGGATCGGGTTGCTCAGAGCGCCACTTTCGGTGTTGCCAAGGCCTTTGGTCACGCCGAGCTTACCGCTCACGGTGAGCGCATTGCTGAGGCGATACTTGCCGTCCAGGTTGACGAACTTGGACTGGCTCTCCGCAATCGGACGCCCGAAGATTTCCTGGATCGAGCCGGACATGGTCGGACATTCGACGCAATTGGCAGGAACCGTGGCGTTTAACTGCGTGATCACGCCATTGCTCACGGCGCCAGTGATGGCCGACGCAGGGAATGTGGGTGCGGTCCAGGAGTTGCCCAGGAAACGGCCCGCAGCCTGCATGAAGTTGTGGTTGACGTTCGGGGCATCGAGCGACGAATGGAAGGCCGTGATGTCAAAGCTCAGGTCTTTCGACGGCTTGAACTGGAAGTCGACCATGGCGCCCTTGCGGGTGCGCTCCTGCTCGAACCAGGCGGTGCCGCCCAGGTAGTTCATGTAAGCGCCGGCCGAACCCGGAATCGCGTTGGCAACCGGCGAGCCGGGCTCGACTTTGTCGTACCAGATCGAATTCTCCTGGGCCACGCGGCTCAGGTGACGCTTCTGGTGGAACGCCTGCAGCAGCACGCCGAAGGTGCTCGCTTCATTGCGCCACGCTACCATGCCCGACAGTTGCGGGCCAGTCTTGCCGGCATACTCCGAGTGCATCGCGCCCACGCTGGCCTGGGCCGCGATGGTTTGCTTGCGCAGCAGGTCGAGCGGTTTGCGCGTTTCGATATCGACCAGACCCATCGCGCCGCCGTCGATCAGGTTCGCTTGCGAGCCCTTGTAGACGGTAACTCTGCCGATCAGCTCGGAAGGGAACAGGGTGAAGCTGACGCTGCGCCCGCCACCGATGATGTTGTCGGCAAACCAGTCGCCGCTGGAGACCGAGTGGCCATTCAGGGTGGTCAGGGTCAGCGCCGATGGGGTGCCGCGCAAGGCCACCCGGTCGTTTTCGCCAAAGCTGCCTTCCGAGCCGCCGGCGGCGGCAACGCTGACGCCAGGCAGGCGCTGCAGCGAATCGGCCACGTTCTTGTCGGCCATCTTGCCCACGTCTTCGGCGGTGATCACGTCGACGTTGGTTTCGGCGTTGCGCTCCTGACTGAGCGACTGCGCCATTGACGCCCGGATGCCGGTGACGACCACGACTTCCGCCGCCGGCTCAACCGTTTGCCGGGCTTCTGCCTGCAAGGAGACGCTCAACACCAGCGCCGCGACGGCTGCCGCGGCCGGCGTCAGACGGTTGACACCTTGAGTGCGGACCTGCTTGCTGGCTGCTGCCTGATTCTGCTTCATTATGTTTCCCCTGGATTGTGGCCTCGCTCCGAAGCCTGTTCATTATTCGGCAACTCTTTTTTATTCC
>JAYSVE010000409.1:0-4129 GCA_043718725.1 Methylibium sp. | reverse complement strand
TCGCCAGACAAGACCGCGTCGTCCAGCCTCGCCAGGGGTGGTGGGCACGCTGGTTCGACACCCGCACGCTGGGGTCGGTGGCCGCCGGCTTGTTGGTGGGCGTGGCGGCCACGCTGATCGCACCCGACCTGTTGCGCACCGAACCGGCGGGCCCGACCGAGGCCCAGTTGCCCGAGAGCTATGTCGGTGTGCTGGCGCGCGCCGATGGCCGCACCGGCATGATCGTCTCCAGCCGGCGCCACGGCACGCTGATGGATTTGAAGCAGGTCCAGCCGGTGCCCGTCGCCGCGGGCCAGACGCTGTACCTGTGGGCCATCGAAGCCGACGGCAAGGCGCGCCCGATCGGCGCGGTGCCGCAAGGCGCCTTTGTGCAGGTGACGCTGGCGCGGACTTCGGAGCAATTGTTTGCCAGCGCCGCCGAACTGGCCCTGACCGTGGAGCCCAGCGGGTCGGCCCCGGCATTGCCGAGCGGCGCGTTTGTCTACCGCGGCCTGTGCGGCAAGCTGTGGCGGGTCAAGGCGCCTGCGGTGGCACAGCCTCCGCCGCGTTGATGGCCTCGGCGCGCGAGGCCACGCCGAGCTTGGCCAGCAGCGCCGACACATGGTGCTCGACGGTGCGCTCGGACCGGTGCAGGCGCAGCGCGATCTCCGTGTTCGACAGGCGCTGGACCAGCAGTTGCAGCACCTCGCGCTGGCGCGCCGTCAGACCTTGCGGGTCGACGCGGGTGCGCGGGTGCGGCCCGCGCTCAACGCTTTGCACGCCCAGCGCCCGCAGGCGCCGGCGGGCGATGCGTGTGCCCGGTTCGGCGCCGAGCGACTGGAACACCTTGAGTGCCTCGCGCACATCGGCCTCGTCGCCTTGCAGCAGCGCCAGCGCCTGGTCATGGCGGCAGCCGAGCGCGCCCCAGGCCGCCGCCGCGGCGCGCGGGTCGCCGTCGAGTTCGGCCTGGCACGGCGGGGCGACGCGGCCCGAGAAGCCGGCGGGCAAGTGGCCGATGCGCCGCAACCAGCACGCCAATTGGCCGGTGCGCCACGGGTCGTCGGTGCGCAGCGCGGTGGCCAGTGCGGGAACGGCGATGCGCGCCAGCGCGGCGGCATCACCGCGCAGCCACGCGCCTTCGGCGCGCGCCGCCCACAGCGACGAGTACCACTGCTCAAAGCGCAGCCGCCGGGTGCCGCTGATCAGGCCGTCCCAGTAGTCGCGCACGGTTTCGCTCGCGTCGCCCCGGCGCAGCGCGAGCAGCATCTCCACGTTGCGCGCCTGCTCCTGTTCCACCGGCGTCATCGCCGGCAATTGGCGCGCCAGCGCGATCTCGGGCAGCACCTCGCTCCAGCGCCCGAGTTCGAGGTAGGCGTAGGCGCGGCGGATGCGCAAGCGCGCCGCATACATGTCGAAGTCGCGCGCCTCGCAATAGGCAATGCCTTCGGCGCAGACGCTCAACACCTCGTCGAAGCGCCGGTGCGCCAGCGCCAGCGATGGGATGTTGGTGTAGCCGCGGGCCGCGTGCTCCTCGATGCCGTGGGCCAGCGACAAGGCCAGGCTGCGCCGCAACTGCGCCCAGTGGTGCGCCTCGTCGTGGGTGCGCAGGCCGGCGCAGCCGACGGTGTTGAGCGCATAGACCAGCACCTCGACATCGCCCAGCGACTCGCCCAGCTGCAACGCCCTTGCGGCCCACGCCAGCGACGGCGCCGGCGTTTCATCGAGGACGCGCACCTGCGCCATCGTGGCGCAGGCCAGCGCCAGCTCACGGTCGGGGCCAAGGGGCTCGAGTGCCGCCACCGCCGCTTCGGCGTGCGCCAAGGCGGCGGCCGGGCCGGCGCGGAAGAACTCCAGCCGCGCCAGCACGCGCAGGTTGATGCCGACGCCGCGAACATCGCCCAGCTCGCGCCGCAAGGCGAGCGCCTGCATGCGCGAGGCGATCGCCTCGTCGATCAGGTTGACCAGCGTGCATTCGTCGGCGCGCGCCTCGGCCAGCGCGGCGCGCTCCGGTGCCGCCAGCGCGCCCGCGTGTGCCAGGGCCAGGCCGTACAGGGCCGCCGCCTGGCGGTGCGCCGCGGCGGCCGCCGCTTCACGCGCAGCCTGCACGGCGACCTCGAAAACATCGCGCAGGCCAGCGCGCTCGGCGTGGTGCACGCGCCGCGCCGCGGACGCCGCGCGTGCCGTCAGCGCCTGGTACATCTCGGCGTGCAGCGCCCGCGCGCGCACCGGCACCATGGACGCCTCGACGCTCTGGCGCGCGAGTTCGTGGCGGAAGCGCACGACCAGCCCGTCGTCCAGCAACAGCCCGGCGTCGCCGCATTCCTTGAGCGCCGCCGTGGCGTCGTCGTGCAAGTCGACCAGCAGTTCGCGTTCAAGCTGGGTCGGCGCGACGCTGACCCGTTCGAGCACGTCGCGCGCCACGGCCGACAGCGGCACCGCACGCGCCAGCACCGCGTCGCGCACCGACGCCGGCAGCCGCTCGCCGTCACCCGCCAGCAGTTCGGTGACGAAGAACGGGTTGCCCTGCGACGCACGGTGCAGGCCGCGGGCCGGGCGGCCGGCGCGGCGCGCCAGCTCGGCGACGCCGGCACGCGACAAGGGCCGCAGTTCGATGCGCAGCGTCGACCGCGTGGGCAGCCCGCCCAGCACGCTGCGCAGCGGGTGCTCGGCGCCGAGCGCATCGTCGCGATAGATCAGCACCAGCAGCGCGCGCGTCGATTCGATGCGCCGCCCGACGTAGCGCAGCAGGTCCAGCGTGGCGCTGTCGGCCCATTGAACGTCGTCGATCACCAGCACCACCGGCGTGGCCCGCTCGCGCAGCATCGCCAACACGCCGGCCAAAACGTCCTGGATGCGGTGGCCGGAGCGCACCGCCTCGCTCAAGGACGGCGGCAGGCGGTCGAGCAGGTCGATCAGCGGGCCCAGCGGCGGCGCGGACAACAAGGGTTCGCAAGCGCCCCGCAGCCATTCGATGGCGTCGCCGGCGCGCAGGCGCGCCGCCTGCACCAGCGCGGTCTTGCCGACGCCGGCTTCGCCATGGACCAGCACGCAGGCGCCGACTTCGGGTTCACCGGCGCGCAGCCTGGCGAGGCGCGCTTCGAAGTCGCGCAAGGCCGGGTCGCGCTCCAGCAGCGTGGCATTCGCCGCCAACGCTGCCGGCGGCGCCGGAGCGCCAGCAAGGGCAACGAGTCTGGGTTTGACCATGGCGGCGATTGTTCCCCAGCCGCCCCATGCCCGCCAGGGTCGCGGCTCAGTCGAGGCTGCGCTGCGGAAGCCCGCGCAACTCGGCCTCGGTGAGCACGCGCAGGCACAGCTCGCCGTCCTGGCTGGCCAGGCCGTGCAGGTCGATCGACTTCTGGGTTTGCAGCAGGCGCGTCAGGTAGGCCAGCACGGCCGGCTCGACCACCTGCCCCGGCACCAACACCGGAATGCCCGGCGGGTACGGCACGATCTGGTCGCAGCAGACGCGGCCAAGCAGTTGCGCGTTGGGCTGGCCTTGATCGTCGATCAGCGGCAGGCGTTCGCCGGTCTCGTAAAACGCATCGCGCGGCAGACAGGCCAGGCTGGAGAAGCGCGGCACCTCGGGCAGGCGCGCCGCGGCGCGGGGCGGGCGGCGCTCCTTGGCCAGCCGCAGCATCGCATCGAACAGGCGCGACACCTTGCTGCGCGTGCTGCCCACGGTGAGCAGCAGCGTCAGCGTGTTGTGGGTGTTTTTCTCGACCTGGATGTTGAAGCGCTCGATCAGTTGCTGGCGCAATTCGTCGGCGCTGTAGCCGCTGGCGGAAATGTCCACGGTGATCTTGGTCGGGTCCAGCCGAATGCCGTCGCCGCGCACCTCCAGGGGCAGCAGGTCGTCCAGCTCCAGCGCCCGGAACACGCCCGTGGCGTTGATCTTGGTGCGCAACTCCTGGGCGTACTTGAGCGAGCGCGCGATCAGCCGGTAGCCTTCCATCACCGCCTGCTTGCGCGCCACGTCGAGGCTGGCGATCAGGTTGTACTGCGGGCTGGTCGACGCATGCATGTTGAAGTTCTCGCGGAACAGGTGCTCGTCGAACGCCGGGTCGTTGACATGGATCATGCTGGCCTGTGAAAACGCCGACAGCACCTTGTGGGTGCTCTGGGTCACGTAGTCGGCGCCGCACTCCAGCGC
>JAYSVE010000408.1:0-4130 GCA_043718725.1 Methylibium sp. | reverse complement strand
CGCGGCAGCCCAGCATGGCCTGGACCACGCGTGCGAAGCTGGTGCCGAGCCGAGCTTTCAGGCCCAGCAGAGCCTGCGCTTCGATGTCGAAGGTTTCGCAGGCCAGGCGCAGGACGCGCGCGTCGTCGAAGGGTGGGTTCAAGGGCGGTCTCGAAGCGCTGGCGCGGGCGGGTTCAACCGCGTCCATTAGCATGCATTGATTCTAGGGGTGGGCCTGTGTCGCGCGGCGACACGCCGCAACCCGTGGCCGACCCCAGCACTCGCGCCTTTGCCGCATGGCTTCAACGCTCGAACTCGTTCTGCTCTACCTTGTCGCCGCGGTGGCCGGCGTGGTGTTGTGTCGGCTGGCCAAACTGCCGCCGATGCTGGGCTATTTGGCAGTCGGCGTGCTGATCGGGCCGAACGCCATGGCGCTGGCCAAGGACTCGACTGGCGTGCAGCACTTGGCCGAGTTCGGCGTGGTCTTCCTGATGTTCGTGATCGGCCTCGAGTTCAACCTGCCCAAGCTCAGAAGCATGCGCCGACAGGTGTTCGGGCTGGGCCTGGCGCAGGTGCTGGTGACCATCGTCGGAACGGTGGCCGGGCACTATTTGCTGACCTGGTTGTTTTCGTTCACCGGCCGGCCGTGGGAGTTGTCGTGGCAAGGCGCGATCGTGCTGGCCGGAGCGATGGCCATGTCCAGCACCGCCATCGTCGTCAAGCTGATGGCCGAGCGGCTCGAGCTCGAGAGCGAACATGGCCGGCGCGTGATCGGCACGCTGCTGTTCCAGGACCTGGCCGTGGTGCCGCTGCTGGTGCTGATCCCAGCGCTGAACTCGAGCGCCGCCGACATGGCCGCGTCACTCGGCTGGGCCGCCTTGAAGGCGGGTGCGCTGCTGACCGTGTTGCTGGTGGGCGGCCAGAAGTGGATGCGCTGGTGGCTGACGCAAGTGGCGCGACGCAAGAGCGAGGAGCTGTTTGTCCTGAACCTGCTGCTGGTGACGCTGGGCTTGGCCTGGCTGACCGAGCGCGCCGGCCTGTCACTGGCGCTGGGCGCATTCGTGGCCGGCATGTTGATCGCCGAGACCGAATACAAGCACCAGGTCGAGACCGACATCCGCCCCTTCCACGACGTGCTGCTGGGCCTGTTCTTCATCACCATCGGCATGAAACTCGATTGGCGTCCGGTGCTGGACCTGTGGTATCTGGTGCTGCTGCTGACCTTGCTTCCGGTGTTCGCCAAGTTTGCGCTGGTCGCCGCACTGGCGCGTCTCTTTGGCGCCAGCCCGGGCGTGGCATTGCGCACCGGCCTGTACCTGGCCCAGGCGGGTGAGTTCGGCTTCGTGCTGTTGACCTTGGGGGCCGACCTTCGACTGATCGACCCGCAATGGCTCAACCCGGTGCTGGCCAGCATGGTGCTGAGCATGTTGGCCACGCCGCTGCTGATCCTGTACAGCAACCGCATTGTGTTGCGCCTGAGCGCGACCGACTGGTTGATGCAGTCGGTCGCAATGACGACGATCGCGCGCAAGGCCATCAACACCGAGGCCCACATCATCATTGCCGGCTACGGCCGCAGCGGCCAGAACCTGGCCCGCCTGCTCGACGGCGAGCGCATCCCCTACATCGCACTCGACCTGGACCCCGACCGCGTGCGGCAGGCGGCCGCGGCCGGTCAGAGTGTGGTGTTCGGCGATGCCGCCCGGCTGCAAAGCCTGATGGCGGCCGGCCTGGCGCGCGCCAGTGCGGTGGTCGTGAGCTACCACGACACGGCGTCGGCTTTGAAAATCCTGCGCCTGGTGCGCGAGCACGCGCCCAAGGTGCCGGTCATCGTGCGCACGATCGACGACAGCGACATCGAGCGGCTGCAAGCGGCCGGTGCCACCGAAGTGGTGCCCGAGGCGATTGAAGGCTTGCTGATGCTGGCCAGCCACGCGCTTGCCCTGGTGGGCGTGCCGATGCGGCGCGTGATCCGGCTGGTGCAGGACCAGCGCGACGCGCGCTACGGATTGTTGCGCGGCTACTTCCACGGGGCCGACGACGACACCGCGGACGAATTGCAGCAAGCGCGCCTGTACAGCGTCACGCTGGCGGCGGGCGCCGATTGTCTGGGCCAGACGCTGGTCGAACAGGACTTGCCGGCGGCGGGGGTGTCGGTGGTGTCGGTGCGGCTCGCGTCGGGTGCGGTCGTGCACCCGATTGAATCGATGCGGCTGGCGCCCGGCGACACGCTGGTGCTGTCTGGCCTGCCCGAGGCGCTGGCGCTGGCCGAGGCCAGGTTGCTCGGGTCGGGGTGAGCGGGGCCCGATGGCCAGACCAACGCGATCAGCGGCCCGGCGTCATTGGCAAGAAGGCGCTAGGCAAAAGCGGTTTGTTTGGCCTGGTTGGCGCGCACCCTTGCGACCAGCACCGCACCGGCGGCACGCAGCAACTCCAGCGCAAGGGCGGGCGAGCGTTGTGACATTTCCTCCAGGCGCGGGCCGCGCAGCGCCCAGACCACGCACGGCGTCACGGCTTCGACGCTGGCCATGCGCGGTCCGTCGCCAAACAGGCCGCCTTCGCCGATCACCGAGCCCGACCGCAAAATGGCCAGCCGGCTGCTGCCCGGTGGCGCACCGGTCACAAACACCTGCACCGAGCCTTGGGCCAGGAAGTACATCGAATGGTCGGAGTCGCCTTGCTTGACCAGCAGGTCGCCCGCACGAATGTCGCTGCGGACGAGATAGGGCGCCACCGCGCGCCACTGCTCCGCCGACAGCCGCGCGCGGAAGGCGTCGTCGGCGTTGAGCGTTTGAATCGCCTGCACCAGTTCGTTGAAGTCCATCATTGCTCCACAGCGCTCAGGCGCCGAAAAGGCCGGCACCGCCAAGTGTTGAGGCCATTATCGGCCCGGGGTTCAATCCGAAACAACGCGCCACTGCGCTCAAGCCGGGCAGATGTCGCACAAGGCCGCTGGTTATTAGCGCATAAATGGGCGCTCACTTCCCGATACAAAATCGGCTAAAGATTTCGCCCAGCAGGTCGTCCGGGGTGAACGCGCCAGTGATTTCTCCGAGGGCGTTGTGCGCCAGTCGCAACTCCTCGGCCAGCAGGTCGAGCGCGGCGTCGCCCTGCGCCGCCAGCCTCTGGGCTTGGGCGATATGCTCCCCGGTGCGGCGCAGCGCCTGCACATGGCGGGTCCGGGCGATGAACAAACCTTCGGGCTGGGCGTGCCAGCCCGCCAGCTCCAGCAGCTTGGCACGCAAGGCGTTGAGGCCGTCGCCGGTCTTGGCCGACACCGCCAGGCTGTCGACCGGCGGCGAGTGCGGCGCGGCGTCGACCTTGTTGTACACATGCAGCAGGCGGCCGCCGTGCTGCAGGGCCTGCGGCAGCCGGCCAGCGATGTGGGCCTCGCGCGCGTCGTAGTCGGGCTCGCCCATCCGGGTGAGGTCGTGCAGAAACAGCAGCGCATCGGCATCTTCGACCTCGGCCCAGGCGCGCGCGATGCCCAGACGCTCGATCTCGTCGCCAGCGTCGCGCAGCCCCGCCGTGTCGACCACGTGCACCGGCACGCCGTCGACCTGGATGGTTTCGCTGACCTTGTCGCGGGTGGTTCCGGGAATCGGTGTGACGATGGCCAGTTCGGCCCCGGCCAGGGCGTTGAGCAGGGAACTCTTGCCCACATTCGGCTGGCCGGCCAGAACCACCTTGATGCCCTCGCGCAACAACGCCCCTTGGCGGGCGCGCGCCAGCACCGCGGCCACGCCGGCCTGTACCGCCGCGAGGCGGCTGCGAGCGTTGGCCGTGGCCAGGAACTCGATCTCTTCCTCGGGAAAATCAAGCGTGGCCTCGACCAGCATGCGCAACGCGACGAGCTGTTCGCGAAGCCGGTCGATTTCGGTCGAGAAGGCGCCGCTGAGCGAACGGCTTGCCGAGCGGGCCGCCGCCTCGGTGCTCGCCTCGATCAGGTCGCTCACCGCCTCGGCCTGAGCCAGGTCGAGCTTGTCGTTCATGTAGGCACGCTGGGTGAATTCACCCGGCTCGGCCAGCCGCAGGCGCATGCCGGCCCCGGCCTCCAGGCAACGGGCGAGCAACAAATGCAGCACCACCGGGCCGCCGTGCGCCTGTAGTTCAAGCACATCCTCGCCGGTATAGGAGTGGGGCGACGGGAA
>JAYSVE010000407.1:0-1779 GCA_043718725.1 Methylibium sp. | reverse complement strand
CCGCGCCGGCGTCGACCTGGTTGTGGTAGGTCACCCAGGAGCCCAGCGACAGTTCGCTGACCCGCAGGCCGCTGCGGCCAAGACGTCGGTATTGCATGAGGTGGTTCCGGTGAAAGGGTCGGGCGATTCATCTTAGCGACAACTCGTCGGGCGGCCCGGCACCCGGCCAGCTGGGTCCACTCGCCGGGACAGGGTCATCCGCCGCCGCCCCTTTTCATCCCGGCGCGGCTTGGCTATCGTACGCAACGTGAAATTGCTGAACCTGTTGCTGTCATTGCCTTTCATGCTGGCCCTGGGCCTGGGCCTGCACTGGCTCGCGTCGCGCAGCGCCAAGGCCGTGGCCTGGGCGGCCATGCCGTTGGCCAGTGGCGAGGCCGAGGCCTGTCACTACGAGCGCCGTGTCTATCACACCGCGCAGCCGCAGATGCTGCAGGTGATGGGCCTGGCCTTGTGCGGCGGGCTGGTGTTCTGGGGCGCCTGGCACTGGGGCCCGCGCTGGCTGTGGGCCGTCGGCCTGCTCATGGTCGGCACCGCGCTGGCGCTGGACCTGCTGCGCTGGGAGCGGGTCTCGGCCAGCGCCAACGGCCTGTGGTCACAAAGCGGTTTGGGCGGCGAGGTGCAACAGGTGGCGATCGAGGACATCGGTGAGATCGACGTCGAAGAAGAAGACGTGGCGGGCCTGACCCTGCGCCACGGCAGGCACAACCGGCTGTGCCGATTGCAGGTGCGCCTCACCGACGGCGAACCCGTCGACCTGCCCTGGACCGATGCCGGCACCGGCCTGGACGAAGTCGAAGCCCTGGCCAACCACCTGCGGGCGCGCCAGAGCATTCGCGGCGACCGGCAGTCGCTGCAGGCGGCCGCCGAGCACGCCACCGAGGCCGCCCGCGCCGCCGCCGCGCAGGCGCCCGGTCACGACGCCGAGCGGCTGCGCGAATTGAAGCGGCTGCGCCGGGGTGCTTTGGCGCCCGATGTGCCGAAGGCCGCGCCGTACAAGCCGGAACGTTGAACGCCCCGCCCGCAACACCGATGCGGCATCGGCATGCGCGGTGCCCCTCGCCACCCCCTGGCCCCACGCCGATGTTTGTGCGCCCTCTCGTCACCCTGCTCGGGCTCTTTTGGGTATCGTCGGCCATGGCCATCGACATCGCGACCCTGTGGGATCTGCGCCAGCCGGCGTTGAGCGAGCAGCGTTTTCGCGCCGCGCTGCCCGGCGCCGATGCCGACGACACCCTGATTCTGCAGACCCAGATTGCGCGCACCCACGGGCTGCGCCGCGACTTTGTGCGGGCCCGGCAGATCCTTCAAGACATCGAGCCGCAAACCCGCGGCGCGGGCGCGGAAGTGCGCGTGCGCCACGCGCCCGAGTGGGGCCGAACCCTGGCCTCGGCCGCGCACCCTGCGCAGACACAGACGCCGCAGACCCGGGCTCTGGCGCGCGCCGCCTACCTGCGTGCCGTCGAACTGGCCAAGACCCACCGGCTCGACGGCCTGGCCATCGATGCGCTGCACATGCTGGCCTACGTCGACACGGCGCCGGGCGAGCAACTGAAATGGGGCCAGGACGCGTTGGCCATCGCGTTGGCCATCGCGCTGGCATCGTCGCAGCCCGCCGCGAAACAGTGGGAGGCCTCGCTGCGCAACAACATCGGCCACGCGCTGCACCCACTGGGCCGCGACGCCGAAGCCCTGGTCCACTTCCGCCTGGCCCTGACCTTGCGTGAACCGGCCCAGGATGTGGCCGCCACCCGCATCGCCCACTGGATGGTGGCTCGGTCG
>JAYSVE010000406.1:0-4130 GCA_043718725.1 Methylibium sp. | reverse complement strand
GCATCAGCGTGTGGTTGGTGTAGGAAAAAACCTGCTGGCTCAGGGCCCAGGCGCTGGCCCACGGCATCGCGTGTTCGTCGCACAGCAGTCGCATCAATTCGGCCACGCCGATCGCCGGATGGGTGTCGTTCAGGTGGATCGCCACCTTGTCCGCCAGATTGGCCAAACCGCCGTGTTCGTCGAGGTGCCGGCCGACGATGTCCTGCATCGACGCGGCGACGAAGAAGTACTCCTGGCGCAGGCGCAATTCGCGCCCGGCCGGCGTGCTGTCGTTCGGGTACAGCACCCAGGAGATGTTCTCGTACTCGTTCTTCACGCCCGCCGCGCGAGCGTAGTCGCCGGTGTTGAAGGCATGCAGGTCGATGTGCGCCGGCGCCACCGCCTTCCACAGCCGCAAGGTGCTGACCCGCTGCGTGGCGTGGCCGGGCACGACCATGTCGTAGGCCTTGGCCGCCACTTCGGCGGCCGGGCGCCAGACGGACTTGTCGCCATGGTGTTCGACCCAGCCGCCAAAGCGCACCGGGTAGCTGATGCCCGCGCGCGGGAACTCCCAGGCGGTGCCGTCGGCCAGCCAGGGGTCGGGGTATTCGACCTGGCAGCCGTGCTGGATTTCCTGCGCGAACATGCCGTACTCATAGCGGATGCCGTAACCGAACGAGGGCAGACCCAGCGTGGCCATTGAATCCAGGAAGCACGCCGCCAGCCGGCCCAGGCCGCCGTTGCCCAGCGCCGCATCGGCCTCCTGGTCGGCCACGTCTTCCAGGCGCTGGGCGTGCGCGGCAACGGCCGAGGCGGCGTCGTCACCGAGGTTCAGCGCTGCCAGCGCGTTCGACAAGGTGCGCCCGATCAGAAACTCCATCGACATGTAGTACACCCGGCGCGCCTTCTCGGCACGTTCGCGGGCCTGGGTCTGGACCCAGCGTGTGGAGAGTTGTTGGCGGGCGAGTTGCGAAACCGCCTGCATCAAATCGACGCGGGTCGCGTCGATCGGGTTGACGCCCACGGTCTGCAACAGAAGTTGCTCAACGTCGGCCAGAACGGCGCGCTTGGAAGAGGAGGGAACGGAGGTCACCAGGGGATCCTTGTGAATGCGGTCGTGGTGCAAGCAGGCCTGCCGGAAATTGACATGTCGCCGCCCGCGGCCGATCTGACGGGCAGTTCTGCAGCGTGCATTGTCCAACGATGTTGAAGGCCCAAAGGGCGCATCCGCGCCGGCCGCGGCCATTGGCCGCAAGACTTGGCGCCTGGCAACAACGCGCATTGCGACAAGTTACCGATTCTTCGCGTCGGCGGGGTTGCGCCGGCAAGTTGTTTTTGCGGGCTCGCAGCGGCGCCGCGCGGCCCAGCGAACGGTTGCGGCTATGCTCGGCCAGGCCAGCCAAAAAAGTACGACAACACCACAGGAGGCGTCATGGAATCCAAGGATCTCGCGCTCAATTTCGAGCTTCCCAAAAAGGCCGTCGCCCTGGTTCTGGCGGGCGGACGCGGTAGCCGGCTGAAGAGCCTGACCGACCGGCGCGCCAAGCCGGCGGTGTATTTCGGCGGCAAGTTTCGCATCGTCGACTTCGCGCTGTCGAATTGCCTGAACTCGGGGATTCGGCGCATTGGCGTGATCACGCAGTACAAGTCGCACAGCCTGCTGCGCCACTTGCAGCGTGGCTGGGCCTTTCTCAAGTCGGAGATGAACGAGTTCGTCGACCTGCTGCCGGCGCAGCAACGCATGGACGAAGAGCACTGGTACCGTGGCACCGCCGATGCCGTCTACCAGAACCAGGACATCCTGGACGGCTACGACGCCGAGTACGTCGTGGTGCTGGCCGGTGACCACATCTACAAGATGAATTACGCGCTGATGCTGGCCGACCACGTGGCCAAGGGGCGGCCCTGCACGGTCGGCTGCATCGCGGTGCCGCGTGCCCAGGCCAGCGCCTTCGGCGTGATGGCGGTGGACGCCGACTGGCGCATCACCGAGTTCGTCGAAAAGCCCGCCGACCCGCCGCCGATGCCCGGCAATGACGCGGTGTCGCTGGCCAGCATGGGCATCTACGTCTTCGATGCCAAGTACCTGTACGCCGCGTTGGCAAGCGACATGGCCGACCCCAATTCCAGCCACGACTTCGGCAAGGACATCATCCCGCACGCGGTGCGCAACGGCTGCGCCAGCGCGCACCCGTTCTCGCTCAGTTGCGTGTCCAACAAGCCGGGTGAAGAGTCCTACTGGCGCGACGTCGGCACCATCGACGCCTACTGGGACGCCAACATCGACCTCACCGCCACCGACCCCTTGCTGAACCTGTACGACACCACCTGGCCGATCTGGACCTACCAGCCGCAGCTCCCGCCGGCCAAGTTCGTGCACAACCAGGAAGACCGGCGCGGCATGGCGATCGAGTCGATGGTGTCGGGCGGCAGCATCATTTCGGGCCAGGTGTTTCGCTCGGTGCTGTTCTCCAGCGTGCGGGTGCATTCCTTCTCCATGGTCAACTGGTCGGTGTTGCTGCCGGGGGTCGAGGTGGGCCGCCACGTGCGCCTGAACCGCGTGGTCGTCGACCGCGGCTGCACGCTGCCCGACGGCCTGGTCGTCGGTGAAGACGCCGAGGCCGATGTGCGCCGTTTCGAGCGCACCGACAACGGCATCACGCTGGTCACCCAGGCCATGCTGGCGCGCCTGGCGCCGTGAACCGTTGGCCATGAAAGTCCTCCATGTCGCGGCCGAAATCTTTCCGCTCATCAAGACCGGCGGCCTGGCCGATGTGATCGGCGCACTGCCGCAGGCACTGATCGGCGTTGGCGCCCAGGTCCGCCTGGTGCTGCCGGGCCTGCCGGCCATCGCCGACGCCGTGTTGCACCAGAAAACGGTTTGCACGCTGGGGCCGCTGTTCGGCGCCGGCCGCGTGACCCTGAGGCTGGGCCAGTTGCCCTACAGCCACGTGCCGGTGTATGTGGTCGACGCGCCTTACCTCTATCGCCGCGAAGGCAGCCCCTACCAGGCCAGCGACGGCACCGAATGGAGCGACAACCTGCAGCGCTTTGCGTTGCTCGGCTGGATTGCGGCGCACCTCGGGGCGGGCGAGCTAGACCCGCTCTGGCTGCCCGAAGTGGTGCACGCGCACGACTGGCATGCCGGCATGGCCTGCGCCTACATGGCGGCGCACCCGGGCACGCGCGCGGCCTCGGTGTTCACCATCCACAACCTGGCGTTCCAGGGCCTCTTTGCCCAAGCCGACTTCGCCGCGCTGGGCTTGCCGTCGCGCTTTCTGGTGTCGCACGGCGTGGAGTTTCACGGTCAGGTGTCGTTCATGAAAGCGGGCCTGAAGTACGCCCACCGCATCACGACCGTCAGCCCCAATTACGCCGCGGAGATTGCCACGCCCGAGTTCGGTCACGGCCTGGACGGCGTCATTCGAGGGCGCGCGGGGCTGGTGTCGGGCATCCTGAACGGCGTGGACGGCGTGGTGTGGAACCCCGAGAAAGACACCGGCTTGCCGGCAGGCTATTCAGCGCGCGATCTTCGCGGCAAGGCGCTGTGCAAACAGGCGTTGCAAAACGAGCTGGGGCTGGACGCGCAGTCCGACGCGCCGGTGTTCGGCGTGGTCAGCCGGCTCAGCGCGCAAAAGGGGCTGGACCTGGTGCTCGGCGCCTTGCCCGGCCTGCTGCGCCGTGGCGGCCAACTGGCGTTGCAGGGCACGGGAGACCCCGCGTTGGAATCCGCATGCGTCGCGGTCGCCCAGGCCCACCCAGGCCGCGTGGCCGTGCGCATCGGCTACGACGAAGCGCTGGCGCATCGCTTGATCGCCGGCGCCGACGTCATCATGGTCCCCTCGCGCTTCGAGCCCTGCGGCCTGACGCAGTTGTACGGCCTGCGCTACGGCACGCTGCCGCTGGTGCGCCGTGTCGGCGGCCTGGCCGACACCGTGGTCGACGCCAGCGCCGAGGCCATCGCCGCCGATCGTGCCACCGGTTTCAGTTTCGACAGCGCGAGCCCGAGCGCGCTCGACCACGCGATGGAGCGGGCCATCGAGACCTTCAAGCAGCCACCCCTGTGGCGCCAGCTGATGCTGCGCGCGATGGCCCAGGACCATTCATGGGAAGGCGCGGCGCGCAAGTACATGGCGCTGTATGCGCAGGCC
>JAYSVE010000405.1:0-1779 GCA_043718725.1 Methylibium sp. | reverse complement strand
TGTCGACCGCAAAGCGCGCGATGTCGAGCTTGTCGAGCATGCCCAGCGCCATCAGCGCCGCGATGCCCTGCCCGTTCGGCGGGATCTGATGCACGGTGTGACCGGCGAAGTCTTTTTGAATCGTCCGCACCCACTCGGGTTGGTAGTTCGCCAGGTCGGCCAGCGTCATGCTGCCGCCGTTGGCGCTGGAATGCGCGACCAGCCTGGACGCAATCTCGCCGCGATAAAACGCCTCGCCACCGGTCAGCGCGATCTGGCGCAGCGTCTGCCCCGCCGCCTTGAACACAAAGCGTTCGGCGGGCTCGGGCGCCCGGCCGCGCGGCATGAAGGCCTCGGCAAAACCCGGCTGGTCTTGCAGCAGCGGCACCTGGCGGGCCCATTTGTCGGAGACGATGCGGCCCACGCCATGGCCGCGCTCGGCGAGTTCAATCGCCGGCTCCAGCAGGTCGGCGAACGGCAGCTTGCCGAAGCGGCCGGACAGCGCCACCCACGCGGCCACGGCGCCGGGCGTCGTGACCGAGTCCCAGCCGCGCACCGGCATGGCGCCGCCGTGCTTGCGCCGGAAGTACGCCGGGTTCCATGCCGCCGGCGCCACGCCCGACGCGTTGAGCCCGTGCAGTTGGGTGCCGTCCCACAGGATCGCAAAGCAGTCGCTGCCCAGGCCGT
Organism: Methylibium sp.; assembly: GCA_043718725.1. Lineage (GTDB taxonomy): Bacteria > Pseudomonadota > Gammaproteobacteria > Burkholderiales > Burkholderiaceae_C > LGRD01. The sequence goes on along the minus strand of JAYSVE010000405.1, from coordinate 1,113 downwards.
TGGAGACCGGCTCGACGATGGTCAGCGCGGCCGCCGCGGCAATCGCCGCGTCGATCGCGTTGCCGCCCTTGTGCAACATGCGCAGCCCCGCCTGCGAGGCCAGCGCTTGCGACGTTGCGACCACGTTGCGGGCCATCAATGGGCTGCGCACGGTCGGGTAGGGGTTGTTCCAGTCGAATTTCATGGCGCTTCGGAATCTGTTGAGGATCGGTTGGGGGAAGTTCGAAGAAGGACGCGCGCGCGCCGTCAGCGCTGGCGCGGGTCGAGCGCATCGCGCAGGCCGTCGCCCAGCAGGTTGAACGACAGCACCAGCAAAAAGATCGCAAGGCCCGGCCAGATCGCCATCCAGGGCGCATTGTCGATGTAGTTCTTGGCGGTGTTGAGCATGCTGCCCCAGCTGGGCGCCGGCGGCTGTTGGCCCAGCCCCAGGAACGACAGGCTGGCCTCGGCGATCACCGCCGCCGCGATGGCCAGCGTGGCCTGCACGATCAGCGGCGCGGTGATGTTGGGCAGCACGTGGCGCAGCGCGATCCGCAGCGGCGAATTGCCGACCGCGCGCGCCGCTTCGATGTAGTCCTCGACCTTGATGCCCAGCACCTGCGCGCGCGTCAGGCGCACGAAGATCGGCGTCGCCGAAACGCCGATGGCGATCATCGCGTTGGTCAGGCTGGGCCCCAGGAACGCGGCCAGCGCAATCGCGAGAATCAGGAACGGGCAGGCCAGAAAGGCGTCGGTGATGCGCGAGATCAGGCCGTCGACGAAGCCCCCCAAAAAGCCCGCCGCCAGCCCGATCGGCACGCCCAGCAGGATCGAGATCGACACCGACAGGACACCGGCCAGCAACGAGGCGCGTGTGCCCCAGATCACGCGCGACAGCACGTCGCGGCCGATGTCGTCGGTGCCGAACCAGTGGGCGTCGCTGGGCGCCTTGCGGATGGCGCTCCAGCTTGTCGCGATCGGGTCTTGCGGCGCGATCCAGGGGGCAAAGAGCGCGAGTGCGACGAAGATCAGCACGACCGCCAGGCCGATCAATGCGGCGCGGCGGCGCCGCAGCCGGCGCCAGGCTCGGCGCCACGGGCCGGCTGCAGACGGCGCTGCGCTGAGTGTGGTGGA
>JAYSVE010000404.1:0-4139 GCA_043718725.1 Methylibium sp. | reverse complement strand
AGAGGCGCCTGAAGTTGAGCAAACCGCGCTTGCCCTCGTCCAGCTCGCCGGCGCTGAACCCGTCCTTCAACGCCCGAGCCATTTCCTCGCGGAACGCGTCCTCGACCTTGGCGCGGTTCTGCGGCGCGAAGATGGCGCTGGCCTGCCAATCCGAGTTGAGCTCGAACTGGCTCCAGCCGACACTGCTGCGCACATCGTAGGACAGACCTTCCTTGTCGCGAATGCGTTTCCACAAGCGCGAATTGCCACCGCCACCGAGCAGGTGGTTGGCCATCAACAGCGCCGGATAGTCGGCGTGCGCATCGGACAAGGGCACGCTCTGGCGCACCAGCATCGTGGCGTTCTGTTTGTCGGGGGTGGCCAGCAGCAGTCGCTCCGGCGCGACGCGCACCAGCGGCTGGGGCACGCGCTGATGCGGCGCGCCGCCGATCCAGTCGCCCAATGCGGCCTGCACGGCGTTGCGCACGGCCTCGGCGTCCATGGCGCCCACCGCGCTGAACTCGGCCTTGGCGGCACCCAGGAAACGGGCGTGGAAGGCACGCACCTTCTCGACGCTCAACGCGTTGGCGTCGGCGACCATCTCGTCGAAGCTGCGCGCGTGACGTGGGTCGCCCCGAGGGTACGGATTGCCCAGGCGCGCCACGGTGTTTTCGGCCACCGCCTCGGGCTCCCTGCGTTGCTGCTCGATACCGCTGAGCGTCTGGCGCCTGAGCTCATCGAGCGCGTCGACCGGAAAAAGGGGCTTGCGCAACAACTCGCCCACCAACGCGATCGCGGCAGGCAAATGCTCCTTGCGCGACGACAGCGCCAGCGTCACGCGGCCGATTCCGCTGTTGATGTTCAGCTCCGTCTTGAGCTCGTCCAGCCGGTCCTGCACCTGTTGGCGGGTCAGCGTCGCCGTGCCCTTGTCGAGCAACGCGGCCACCGCGTCGACCACTTCGCCCTGCCCCTGCAAGCTGGCGACATCGCCAAAATGCAGCGCCAACACGGCGTGCACCGCGCCGCCGCGCGTGCCCTTGGGAAGCAGCGCCAGCTTCACACCGCCGACGTCGAAGCGGCGCGTGCGCGCGTCGATGTTGGCGGGCGTCGCCTCGAAGATCTCGACCTTGCCGGCCGCGGCCTGCGGCTTGAACTCCTTCAGGCTCTGCCGCACGTCGACTTTGGCCGGCGCCGGCGCGCGCTGCGGCTTGTCGGTGGGCAGGTAGACACCCAGTGTGCGGTTGCTGGCCAGCAGGCGCTGCTCGGCGACGCGCTGCACGTCGGCCAGCGCGATGTCGCGCACGCGGTCGCGCAGCAGAAAGTACAGCCGCCAGTCGCCCATGGCAACCGACTCGGACAGCGCGACCCCCACCGTTTCCGGGTTGCTGAAGGCCTGCTCCCAGCTTTTGAGCCACTTCGCCTTGGCCCTTTTTAGCTCCTCATCGGTGATGGGCTCACGCGCCACCGACTCCAACGTCGCCAGCATCTCCGCCCGTGCCGGCTCGCTGTCTTGCCCGGGCCCGAGCTGCGCGCCGAACACCGCAAAGCCCGGCTCGGCCAGGCCCTGCGCAAAGGCGAACGTGCTGGCGGCGAGCTGCTTGTCGGTCAGGCGCTTGTGCAGCCGGCCCGACGGCGTGTCGCCCATCACCAGGTTGAGCACCTCCATCGCCGCGTAGTCCGGATGCGGGCCCGGCGGAATGTGATAGCCGGCGTACAGCAGCGGCACGCCGCCGGAGCGCCGCAGCGTCACGCTGCGCTCCCCGTCCTGAGCCGGGTCCAGCGTGTAGTAGGTGCGCGGCTTGCGGGCCGGCCGCTTGATCTTTCCAAACGCCTCGGCCACCCAGGCCAGGATGCGGTCTTCGGGGAACTTTCCGGAGACGATCAGGGTGGCGTTGTCGGGCTGGTAGTGCTCGCGGTAGAAGGCCTGCAGGCGCGGTATGTCGACGTTCTCCACGTCGGCGCGCGCGCCTATCGTTTCCTTGCCGTAGTTGTGCCACTCGTACATCGTGGCCAGGGTCTTCTGCAACAGAACGCGGTCCGGGTTGTTCTCGCCGCTTTCCATTTCATTGCGCACCACCGTCATCTCGGTGTCCAGGTCCTTGCGGGCGATGAAGCTGTTGACCATCGCGTCGGCCTGCCAGCCCAGGTACCAGCGCAGGTTGTCATCATTGGCCGAAAAGCTGGCGGTGTAGTTGGTGCGATCGAACCAGGTGCTGCCGTTGGCGGCCAGTCCGCGCTTTTCGAACTCGGCCCACACCTTGGCGTGTTTCGGCGAACCCTTGAACAGCATGTGTTCCAGCAAATGGGCCATGCCGGTCTCGCCGTAGTTCTCGTGCCGCGAGCCGACCCGGTAGGTCAGGTTGACCGTGGTCGTCGGCTTGGAGTCGTCGGGGATCAGCAGCACCTGCAAGCCATTGCCGAGACGGTACTCGGTGATGCCTTCGACAGAGCCGACCTGGGTCACGGCCGCTGGCACGGGTTTGGCCAGGACCCCGTGGGTGCCGAGCCAAAGCATGAGGAGAGCGGCGAGAAATCGATGGCGCATGGTCGACAACGCAAGACGGGACGAGCCCAGTTTAGAGGCCGCGTCGCCACCCGACGCAGGCACAAAAAAATGGGGGAGCAATCGCTCCCCCTTCTCTGCGCCGCGGGGCCGGCGCCATGGGCCGCTTATGCGCGATGCGCCTTGGCATAGGCCTCGATGCCCAGGACGATCTCGTCCCTGGCCGACTGCGGCCCTTCCCAACCGACGACCTTGACCCACTTGCCCACTTCCAGGTCTTTGTAGTGCTCAAAGAAATGCTGGATGGTCTTGAGCCGCAAGGGGTTCATGTCCTCGGGCTTTTGCCAATGGGTGTAGATGGACAGGATTCGGTCGATCGGCACGGCCAGCAGCTTGGCGTCACCGCCGGCTTCGTCTTCCATCTTCAACACACCGATGGGCCGGCACGTCACGACCACGCCGGGCGCCAGCGCGAACGGTGTGATCACCAGCACGTCGACCGGGTCGCCGTCGTCGGCCAGCGTCTTGGGGATGTAGCCGTAGTTGCACGGGTAGTGCATGGCCGTGCTCATGAAACGGTCGACGAACATCGCACCGCTTTCCTTGTCGACCTCGTATTTGATCGGGTCGGCGTTCATCGGGATCTCGATGATCACGTTGAACTGGTCCGGCGCTTGCGGTCCGGGGCTGACGTTGTCAAGGCTCATGGTGTTGTCTCAAATCACATGGGGATAACCCCAATTCTAAGGCTGACCCGACGCCCGGCTGACGAGGAGAAAGCGCTGTGCACGTGCCGCAATGCCGCCTGGGTGCCGGATTGCCTTGTCCGCAACCATCCCTTAGCATCAAACGCTGATACAGCCACGCATGAAAAATGCCTTGTCGGGTGAGGCGCGTGGCCACCGGAAGTTCCCTCTCAACCCGATCCCCAAAACAGCAAGGAGACACCTTTGATCTCGAACTCAATGGCGCTTTATTTCGCGCTGGCCTGCGGTTTGGCCGCCGTCGTCTACGGCTTCGTTCAGCGAAGCTGGATCCTGCGTCAAGACGCGGGCAACGCGCGCATGCAAGAGATTGCCGGCGCCATTCAGCAAGGGGCCGCCGCCTACCTGGCGCGGCAATACAAGACGATCGCCATCGTTGGCGTGGTGCTGGCCATCCTGATCGGCATTTTTCTTGACGGCACGACCGCGGTGGGCTTCGCGCTGGGCGCGGTTTTGTCGGGCGCCTGCGGCTTCATCGGCATGAACGTGTCGGTCAAGGCCAACGTGCGCACCGCGCAAGCCGCCACCAAAGGCATCGCACCGGCACTGGACGTGGCCTTCAAGGGCGGCGCCATCACCGGCATGCTGGTGGTCGGTCTGGGCCTGTTGGGGGTGACCATCTTCTTTCTGTTTCTCACCGGCAACGGCAACCTGACACCGGACAAGACCTTGTCGTCGTTGCTCCGGCCCTTGCTGGGGTTTGCCTTCGGCGCGTCGTTGATCTCCATCTTCGCGCGGCTGGGCGGCGGCATCTTCACCAAAGGCGCCGACGTCGGCGCCGACCTGGTGGGCAAGGTCGAGGCCGGCATCCCTGAGGACGACCCGCGCAACCCGGCGGTGATCGCCGACAACGTGGGCGACAACGTCGGCGACTGCGCCGGCATGGCCGCCGA
>JAYSVE010000403.1:0-4142 GCA_043718725.1 Methylibium sp. | reverse complement strand
GCTCGGGTTCGCGGCCGTGGCTGCGACGCTCTATGTCGGGAAACGCAGTGGCCGCAACGCCGACATCGATGTCGAGACGGTGCTGTGGAAAACGCTTTTGGTCGGGCTGGTCGCGGCCCGCCTTGCGTTTGTCTGGGAGTTCCGCTCGACGTACCTGGCTGCGCCGCTGGACGTCGTCGATATCCGCGACGGCGGATGGAACCCGACCGCCGGGTTCGTCGGCGCCTGGCTCTTCGCGCTGAGCCGCCAGGGGCAGCTTCCCGCTGTCAAGAAGGCGCTGCGGGCAGCCTTGCTGACGGGCACCGTTCTTTGGGGCGTCGGTACCGCCGCGCTGTCGGTGAGACCCGATACCGGGCAGGCGCTGCCGGCGCTCAGCTTCACGTCGATCGAGGGGAAATTTGTGAACCTTGCGGAGTTCAAGGGCAAGCCGATCGTGGTGAACCTGTGGGCGACCTGGTGCCCGCCGTGCGTGCGTGAGATGCCCATGTTGCACCAGGCTCAGGTTGACCGCTCCGACGTGAACTTCGTTTTCTTGAACCAGGGCGAGGCTGCCGACAAGGTGGGCGCCTGGCTGCAAGCCCGCAAGCTGCCGATGCGCAACGTGCTGATCGACGCGAACCGGCAAGCAGGCGCCGCATTCAAGCAACGAGCGCTGCCCACTACCCTGTTCTTTGACGCCAAGGGGCGGCTCGTGAGCACCAGAATCGGCGAGCTTTCTTCCGCCACGCTGGCCGAGAGGCTGCAAGCCCTGGCACCGTGAACTCAGCCGTGAGGACCCGACACCGCGGCCCCGCTGTACACCGGCGCAAAGCCACCCCCCGGCGTGCGGAAGTTGGTCGTCTGCCCCTGATACAGCCGGGCCGCCACCCACTGCACCGCACCGTCGTAGGTGTAGGCGCGCAGGTCGAACTTCATGGCCTTGGTGGTTCTTTCTGCCGGCATCGCGTCCGCGTCGTCGACCATCCGCTCCCCCGGCGCGACGATGGCCTGGGCCACATAGTCACCCGCCAGGATGTCTTGCCAGACCCGCTTCGTCAGCTTGTCGCCCCGATAGGCCGCGCGGCTGCCGAAGCCCGCGACGGGTTTGAAAAACAAGCTGCGGCGCGCGTCCCACAAGCGCTGAGCATCGGCGGCGTCGACCACCTCGGTGCGCGGCACATGCGCGAGCAGGATGTCCTGCGTCGCTTGCGGCACGCCCAACGCCCGCAGCCGTGCGGCATCGCTGAACAGCGCGAGGTGCCGCTTGTCGGCATACAGCGCATGGGCCTGTGGGTGCGGCGTCAGCACCACGGCGTGCTGCAGGTACGCTTCACGCAACGCGGCGCTGCCCGGCTGCTCCAGGTAGAAGTCGGTCAAGCGGTTGTAGACCAGGTCGATGGCCAGCTCGCCATGCCACAGCACGCCGTCGCGCCAAACGAGCGCAGCCGGATCGGCGATGACCGCGCGCAGGCCGTGCCGCTCGAACAACTGCTGGAACAGCAGGAACTCGGGATAGAGGTATTGATCCTCGGGCGCCAGGTCGACGATGGCGATACTGGCCAGCGGTCGGGTGCTTCCAGTCAAGCCGGCTGTCGCACCAGCCGTCACTCCAGCCGTCTTTCCAGCCAACAGCCATTCGTGCCGAAACATGGCGACGATCTGCTGCTCGAAGCCCACCACGCTGGCCAGCGTGGGCACCATTGAAGCCACCGCTGCGCAACAGGCATGCTGCGCCCGCGCCAGCACGGCGTTGAGCATCGCTCCGCCAGCGTTGGTGTTGATTTCGATCAGCCCGAGATGCCCTTCATTCAGATGGAAGTCATAGCCGAAGAAGGCGCCGAGCGGCCCGCGCGTGCCCAGCCTGGCGATGGCTGGCGCGGCGCCCAGCACCTGCTCCCGATAGGCCGGTAGAGCCACCACCGATTCGACGGCCCGCATCACCTGCGCCATGCGATGCAACTGCGGTGTCGCCACGAACACGGGCAGGGCGGCGAACAGGAATGGACACCGCTGCCGAACCATCTCCGAAAGGCCAGGATGCCCCAGTTCCGAATCGAGGGCGCGCGCCAGGGCTTGTTCGTCGAGGCTGAAACAGAAGCACGCGCTGTTGAGCAGGTCGATGACACTGACGGGCGCTTCGAGTGGCGGTGATGGCGGCACAGCGTTCACGGAGGGTGGGCAACCATGGGGTGGGGCAGGTTGCGTTTGGAAATCGACACGCCAATCCAGCTTTGACAGGGTACCAGTCGCTTTCGTTGCTGTCTGTTCGCTGGACGTCGCGGTGACGACACAGTCTGCACAACAGGGTTTTCGTCGCCATCGACCTCTGGGTGCATCGGTGTCGCAGTGCAACGCAGCCAGAGAGGGTGCACTGCGGTTCGCGCCCCGCGTCTCGTTTGACGCAGATCAATGATCCGTCGCGGTGCCTGCATAGCATGGTTCGCAAGCAATTGGCACCCAACATGAAGTTCTTCGCCAACACCCGCACCAAACGCAGCACCGCATTCGCGGTGCTGCTGCTGTGGCTGTTCGCGCTGGCCTCGGGGGTCGCGAACGCTTGCTTGCTGGAGCCGCCCGAGTCGCATTCAATGGCCGCAAAAGGGTCGGCGACAACGACGAGCCAGGCGCCTGCCGAGGTGGCGGGTCACTGGGGTACCGTCGCCGGCCACGACGATGTCTCGGACATGTCCCGAGAGGCTTGCCTGAAGGCATGCGATGACGGGACGCGCAGCTTGCCCAATGCGTACCCGGGTTTCGACCAGACCGACCCCGGTCCGGCGCCCCTGATCGCCATCCTGTGGACCGGATCACCGCAACTTCTCTCCGTGTCTCACCCACCGGATGACCAGGCGAAACCCATCGTCGGGCCGCCTTTCAGGGTGCGCTACTCGCGACTCGCCCTGTAGCAACTCCGACGCCGAAGCCTGAGCCATCGTGCTCTGCCGTCGGCGTCCACCTTCAGTTCGGACTGGATCTGTACCCGCGTACGGACACCGGACTGAAAGGCCCGCTGCCTGCGCCCGGTGCCCGCACCGACGACATGGCCCTTCCCACCGACCCATCCACCCGTTGACCAGGAGTCCCGCATGAACCTCGTTCGCCCTCTCTCTATGGCCCTTGCCCTTGTTGCCGTGGGTGCGCCCAGTTGGGCCGCGCAGCATGACCAGGCCAAGCCCCATCACCCGGCCGGTTCGGCCTCTGCTGCCGGCGCCAAATCCATGCCCGGAAAAGCCATGCCGGAGATGGCTCCAATGGCCCACCAGATGAAGGCCATGCAGCAGATGCACGACAAGATGATGGCCGCCAAGACACCCGAAGAACGCAATGCGTTGATGGCCGACCACATGAAGGCCATGCAGGACGGCATGGCCATGATGAAGGGCATGGGCGGCATGACAGGCCCCAAGGGCCCGCGGACCGACATGTCCCAGCGCCAGGCCATGATGGAGCAGCGCATGGACATGATGCAGACCATGATGGAGATGATGGCCGATCGTCTGCCGCAGGCGCCGGCCAAGCCGTGAGGGGGAGGTCATGAACCAACCCGAAGACAAAGCGTCGACGCCACCGGCTTCGAGCTACGGCTTTCACTGCGTCTTGCAGCCTCAGACCTTCGCGCAGGGCGTCGCGCGCGTGACCGAGGCGCTCAAGACCGAGGGATTCGGCATCCTCACCGAGATCGACGTCCAGGCCACGATGAAGGCCAAGCTCGGCATCGACGGGCGGCCCTACCGGATCCTGGGCGCCTGCAATCCGCCGCTGGCGCACCGTGCGCTGGAGGCCGAGCCGGATATCGGCCTGCTGCTGCCGTGCAACGTGGTCGTGCGCGAAGAGGCCGATGGCCGCCTTGTGGTCGGCTTCATGGACCCGGTCGCGGTGTTGCAGATGACCAGCAACCCCGAGGTCGCCCAGGTCGCGCATGAAGTTCGTCAGCGGCTGGAGCGAGTGCGCTCGGCGCTGGGGGGATCGGCGTGTTGAAAAGGAGGCAACTGTTGGCCAGCGGGGTGGTCGTTGCCGGCGTCGGCGGGGCTGCTTGGCTGTACTTTCGCACTCGCGCTTCGCATGCGCTGCGCGGCGGGCCGTTTCGCCACTATCCCTTCGATCCGGTGGCTGCCGAGAACTTTCAGCAGAAGCTCTTCATTCCGGTTGCCAGCGGGCCGTTT
>JAYSVE010000402.1:0-9962 GCA_043718725.1 Methylibium sp. | reverse complement strand
TCAACAAGGACCCGCGCATCAAGGCGGTGCTGCGCAAGTACGCCATCGAGATGCGCAAGGCCGGCTTCGACTACTCCCACCCGGACGACGTCACGCCCGATATCAACCGCCGTCTCAACGCCCTGACCCAGGATCGAACGCTCGCCCCCGACAAGATGTCGCCCGAGCAGTCGAAGGAGTTGAAGGCCTTGCAGGATTACGAACGCCGGGTCACGAAGAAGAACTTCGAAATGCGCGAGAAACTCTGGGACCCGGTCGAGGAGCAGATCGAGAAGGAAATGTTCGCGCGAGGCGCCAAGTAGGGTGGCGCAGGCAGAACCACTGACGGGCTGAATAATGGCTTCCCGACGCATCAAGATGTTGTCGGCCGTGCTCATGGCGGTGGCCGCCGCCGCCGCCCTGGCCTTGGTGGCCGGGTCGCGGATCGAGTCGCCCGCCGACGCCGCGGCGCGCACCGCGGCGCCGGTCCCATCGCCGATTCTGGTGCCCGTCGAGAAGCGCGTGCTGGGTTCGAACATCGTCACGCGCGGCACCGCTCGCTTCGGCTTGCCGCAACCGGTGTCAATCGCACCGTCGACCCTCAAGGCGGCCGCGGGCCTGATCACCACGCTGCCCGCTCGCGGGACCCAGGTGGCCGAGGGCGGCGTGCTGCTCACGGCCTCGGGGCGGCCGTTGTTCGTGCTCCAGGGCGACATCCCGGCATTTCGCGATCTCGTTCCCGGCCTGAGCGGCGAGGACGTGCGCCAACTCGAGAAGGCGCTTGCGCGCATGCGCTTCGATCCCGGTCCGCTCGACGGCCACTACGACCAGCAAACCGCCGCCGCGGTGGCGCGTTGGTACAAGTCCAAAAGTTGGGAGCCGTTCGGCCCGACGCGTGACCAGTTGGCTGCGGTTCGCACGCTCGAGCGTGAGGCGGGCGACGCAGCGAAGGTGGCGCTGGCCGCCTCTGCCGCCGTCGCCGCCGCGGCCCCGGCCGTCGAGTCCGCACGGGCCACCGCGGCCCACAACACGCGCGCGGCGGCGGCCGAGCTGGCCACACGCCTGGCCGAGTTGCCCGGCCTGGAAACCGGCCGCGACTCCGACCTGTCGCTGACACTGCAAAACGAGCGCGCCAAGGCCGAACATGCCAACACCGCGGCCGAGACCGAACTTGCCGCGCAGATCGCCGATGAAGCCTTTATCAGCCTCGACCCGCGCCAGCCCGAAACCACACGCCGGGCGGCCAAGGCCAAGGTCGAACTGGCCCGCGCGGCGGCGCACAAGACGCGCCTCGAAGGCAAGGCCGCGGTGCTGGCTGCGGAACGGGCCACGGCGCAGGTGGGTGGCAAGATCGAGCGCGCCGAGACCGCCGTCTCCTCGGCGCGCCTGGCCGAGAAGTCGGTCCGCGTCGAAGGCGACCGCCTGGTCCAGGTCGCGCTCGATGCACAGAGGCTGGCCGAGTTCGATGCCCGCCTGGCCGACGAACGCCTGCGGCCGCTGGCTGCGGACCTGGCGCTCGCGCGCCAGAAGCTCGGCGTGCAGGTTCCGGTCGACGAGATCGTCTTCATTCGCGCCCTGCCGGTTCGGGTCGAAGAGGTCAAGGCGGCCGTCGGCGCCGCGGCGACCGGGCCGGTGCTGTCGGTCACCGACAACCAGTTGTCCATCGATTCGGCTCTGCCCCTGGAGGCTGCGCCGCTGGTGAAGGCGGGCATGAAAGTGGCCATCGACGAGCAGGCCCTGGCCGTCAACGCGACCGGCGTGGTCCAGACGATCGCCGCCACGCCGGGGACCCGCGGCGTCGACGGCTTCCACATCTATTTCGAGACCCGCGTGGACCCGACACCGGTGCGGCTCGACGGCTTCTCGGTGCGCCTGACGATCCCGATCAAGTCGACCAACGGCGCCGTCACGGCCGTGCCGATCAGCGCGCTGTCGTTGGCGGCGGACGGCAGCTCGCGCGTGCAGGTGCAGGACAACAGCGGCCTCAACTACGTGGTCGTCAAACCGGGCTTGTCGGCCGACGGTTTCGTCGAAGTCACGCCGACCGCGGGCAAACTCGAACCCGGGCAGCTCGTCGTCGTCGGCTACAACGAGCTGAAGAACAGCGAGCCCAAGAGCGGGATCGCGAAATGACGGCGGCCGCTGTCGATCGGCCCGACAAGGTGCTCGAGCTGCGCGGCATCGGGCGCCGCTACGGCACCGACCCGGTGGTCAATGCGCTGGTCGACATCGACCTGTCGCTCTATCGCGGCGACTGGCTGTCTATCACCGGCCCGTCGGGTGCCGGCAAGTCGACCTTGCTGAACATCATCGGCTGCCTCGACAGCCCGACCAGCGGGCGCTACTTCATCGACGGCATCGACACGACCAGCCTGAGCGACGACGAACGCGCCGGCTTGCGCAGCCGCCGCATCGGCTTCGTGTTCCAGTCGTTTCACCTGCTGCCCTACCGCAGCGTGCTTGAGAACGTGATGCTGGCCGAGGTCTACCGCCACGAGCCGCAGCTTGGCCGGCGCGAGCGGGCCATGGCGGCGATCGAGCGCGTCGGGCTCGCGCACCGGGCCCACTTTCTGCCGATCAAGCTGTCGGGTGGCGAGCGCCAGCGGGTGGCCATCGCACGCGCCTTGGTCGGCTCGCCCAGCCTGTTGCTGTGCGACGAGCCCACCGGCAATCTGGACTCGAAGAGCTCCGCCTCCATCCTCGACTTCTTCGAGGAACTCAATGCCGAAGGGCTGACGCTGGCGATCGTCACGCACGACGAAAACGTCGCGGGTCGGGCGCGCCGGCGCGTGCACATCGTCGACGGCGCGTTGACCGAGCGATCGGAAAACGGCGCCATCGAAGCGGCCCCGCCAGCGTCGGCGATCAAGGCGCCGCCGCCGACCAACACGCATGTCCCGCGCTCGGGCATCAGCGCTCACGATCTGTTCAACGAGGCCCTGGCGGGCATGTTTGCGCGACCCGGTCGCATGGCGCTGACGGTGCTGGGCGTGGTCATCGGCATGTCGGCGCTGGTCGCGACACTGGGGCTGACGCGCACCGCCGGCAACCGCATCATCAGCCAGTTCGACCAATTGGCCGCGACCGAACTGTTCGTCACCCCGCGGCCCGGCTCGGCCAGCGGCTTGATCGACCCGCGCGCGATTCCGTGGGACGCGCCGGCCCGCATGCTGCGCCTGAACGGCGTCGTCGCGGCCGGGCTGCTCAGCGAGGTGGATGTCGGCAATGCGCTGGTGACCTCGTCGCCGGTGAAGGACCCGCTGAACCAGAGCGCCGTCAAGCTCGCGGTGCGTGCCGCGTCGCCCGAGGCGTTTCGCGCCGTGCGCGCCGACCTGGAGAGCGGCCGGTTTCTCGATGCGGGGCATTCGAGCCGCGCCGACCGGGTCGCGGTGCTCGGGCCGGATGCGGCGCTGCGCCTGGGCATCGCCCGGCTCGAACGCCTACCGGCGGTCTCGATCGGTGACGAGGTCTACCTGGTCATCGGCATCCTGCGCGATGTGGCCAGAAAGCCCGAGCTGCTCGGCTCGGTGATCATTCCCGAGGGCACGGCGCGCCGCTACTTTGACCTTGCCGGTCCGGGCACCGTGGTCGTCGAGACCAGGATCGGCGCGGCCTACTTGATCGCCGACCAGGCCCGGCCGGCGCTGCGCCCCGACGACCCGCGCCTGCTCAAGGTGCAGGTGCCGCAGGAACCCAAGCGCGTGCGCGACGAGGTGCAGAGCGACCTGAACCTGATGTTCCTGATGCTGGGCGGCCTGTCGCTGGTGGTCGGCGCACTCGGCATCGCCAACATCACGCTGGTCGGTGTGATGGAGCGCACCGGCGAGATCGGCCTGCGCCGCGCGATCGGCGCGACGCGCCGGCACATCGCCCTGCAGTTCCTGTTCGAGAGCGCGGCCATGGGGGTGATCGGCGGCGTCATCGGCGCGAGCATCGGCGTGCTGATCGTCATCGGCGTCTCGGCCTACCAGGTCTGGAGCCCGGTGCTCGACCCTGCCGCACCGGCCCTGGCGCCGCTGGTCGGCGGCGTGATCGGGGTGTTGTCGGGCATCTACCCGGCGTCGCGCGCCGCACGGCTCGAACCGGCCGAAGCCTTTCGCAATTGATGGGCGGCGCATGAACGACCATCCCCTTCTGGCCCGTGGCGCAGTCACCGCGCTGTTGAGCCTGGCGATCTGTGCACCCGGCCTGGCCGCGGATGCGCGCGACGCCGACATCGCGGAATTGAAACGCGCCATCGAGGAATTGCGCGCCCAGAACGGCGCGCTCGCACGTCGCCTGACCACGCTGGAGGCCGAGAATGCGGCCAAGGAAACCTCTGTCCGAGCCCCCGCCATCGGCGTGCTGCCGCCTCCGCCCGCGGCCAGTGCCGAGGATCTGGCGCGCCGCATCAAGGAGCTCGAACTCGCGAAGGTGGCCCAGGAAGACGCGACCCGCGCCATCATCCGCGAATCGGTGTCGACGCTGGGCTCGAAGATCAACGAATCGGTGTCGCTGGGTGGCGCCGTCGAGATCCTCGCGAGCCGGGGGCGCGATTTTTCGGCCGTCTCCAAAAGCGCGCTTCAGTTCAACACGGCCGAGCTGGACTTCGACATCCAGGCCGGCCCATGGGTCTTGGCCAACCTGAAGATCGGCTATTCCGATGGGACAGGGGTCTCATTTCCAAACACTCGGGGGTTCGAATCCGGCGTCGATCGCTTCACGCTGGACACGGCGTCGATCACGGTCGGCGACTTGCAGCGCTTCCCCGTGTACTTCAAGGCCGGACGAATGGCCCTCGCCTTTGGCAGTTCGACAGGCAGCCACCGCTCTGACGTGCTCTCGATCGAGAACCCGCTGACCACCGACGCCTTCGAGACCAAACGCAATGCCATCGGCCTGGGCTTCGGCTTGCCAACGCCCGCGCTGACGCGACCCGCGCCGCCGGTGATCGTGCCGCCGGTGCAGCCGCTGGTGCTGGCGCCTCTGTTTGACGCCTTCGGCCGGCAACTCGGCTACACGCCGCCGCCTGTGCGGCCCAAGCCGCCCACGCCGGTGAACCTGCCGCCCGAGCCGCCGGCCTTTTACGGCAGCCTGTTCTTCTACGAAGGGCACAACGCCGCAGCGCAACGCAGCTTCACACGCAACATCAACGCCCGCCTCGGCTACCGCGCCGGGGGGCACTGCGGCCGGCCGTACAGCGAACTTCGCAGCTCGGACTGGTGCCCCTGGTCGCTCGACTACAACGTCGACTACCACACCTCGGTGTTCGACAGCCAGTTCTTCGAATCCGAATACCGTCCGTTCCTGGATCAGTTCGGGCCGGTGCGCGGCATGGCGTCGACGGTCAAGGCGACGCTCGGCCCGATGCTGCTCGTGGGCGAGTGGAACGGCGCGATCGCTCGCGCGGCGTTCTCGGACGGCGTGGGCACCCGATTCAGCATCAAGCCCAGCGCCTGGCAGCTCTCGCTCGGATATCAGTTCGACTGGAACCCGTGGGTCGAGACCATCGGCGGCCAGGGGACCTACCTGGCGCTGGGCTATTCGCAGAGCCGCGACCTTGCCGGTGCGACCCAGGTGATCAACACCGAGCGCAGCCGGGTCGGAGCGCTGCCACGCTCGCGCTGGACGCTGACCGCGGGCGAGTGGGTGGCCGAGGGCTTGAAAGTACAGCTGGAGTACTCGCGCGCCACGGACTACGCCAGCGGTCGAGGCGGCACCGGTGCGACTGGCCATGCCGTGCAAATGACCTTGACCTACAGCTGGTAGCCAGGTGTTTCGTGGGCCCACGACGGTCGTGGGGCTGATTGACTCAACCGGAGATTGCAACATGATGAACCGCTCGAATGCAGGCCCTGGAACAGCGCCGTCGAGGGCCCCGTGGCCCGTCGTTCGCGCCCTGGTGTGTGGCGCCAGCCTGGTGCTGTTGGCGGGTTCGGCCGTGGCCCAGAAAAAGGCCACCGCGCCGGCCATCGAACCCTTCGACAAGGCCCAGTTCGACAGCCGGTCGACCACGATCGACAACCCCTGGTTGCCGATGAAACCTGGCATGCGCTATGTCTACGAAGGCACGACGTCCAAAGACGACGGCAAGCCCGTGCCACATCGGATCGAGATCAACATCACCGATATGACGAAGGTGATCAACGGCGTTCGGGTGTTGATCTCCTACGACCTGGACTACAGCGACGGCAAACTGGAGGAGGCCGAACTGGCCTTTCTCGCGCAGGACAGGGCCGGCAACGTGTGGCGCTTCGGCGAATACCCCGAGGAGTACTCTCCCTCGGGAAAGATGACCAAGGCGCCGGCCTGGATCGCGCCCTTCGAGAATGCGGCCCCGGGCATCATGATGAAGGCCGAGCCCAAGCTCGGTGCTCCCAGCTATTCGCAGGGTCATGGCCCGAAGGTGAACTGGACCGATCGCGGCCAGACCCACCTGATGGGCCAGACGGCCAAAGTGCCCGCGGGCAACTACAACGACGTGCTGGTGATCCGTGAGACTGCGGAGGGTGAGGACGGCTTCCAACTCAAGTACTACGCACGTGGCGTCGGCAACATCAAGGTCGGTTGGACGGGATCGGACAAGACCAAGGAGGTGCTGGAACTCGTGCGCGTCGAAACGCTCAACGAGAAGGACATGGACGACGTACGCGCCAAGACCCTCAAGCTCGAGAAGAGCGCCTACGCTCAAAGCAAAAACGTGTACGGCAAAACGCCGCCGGCCGAGCGGCTCCCGAAGTAGCAAGGCAGGGCGCGCACGGCAGGCGCCCGTCCAATGCCATGGCTCCAGGTCACGCCGTGATGCATGCAAAGCAGCGCGGTGGTCGGCGGTGCGCGACCTCGCTCGGCACAACGCCCGGCTTAAGCCGTCGGTCTGGACGGTCTGCGCGCAAGGCATCCCACAACACGTGTTCCGCGTCGATGGCCGCGGATCTCTGGAGAAATTGCAGCACTACACTTAGCGTGACATTTGCACGCCGACGACTTCAATGCCCCGACCAACAACATCCACAGCGCCACCGCTGTCATCAATGGCCCATGAGACAACCCTCCGCGGCCAAAACAGCACTGCGATCTCGACGCCACGGTTCCTGATTGCGCTGGTGATCGTCGTCTTCGGCATCGCCTGGTTCGCAACCCTCAGCCAGCGCGCGTTGATCCACCCGGACGAAGGACGCTACGCCGCGATTGCTCTGGAGATGGCCCGCAGTGGCGACTGGATCACACCGCGGCTGAACGGCCTGCTGTACTTCGAAAAACCGGCGCTTCAGTACTGGATCGGCGCACTGTTCTTTCAGTGGCTGGGGCCGACCGAGTTCGCGGCCCGGCTTTGGCCGGCCCTGGCGGGCTTCCTCACGGTGTTGCTGGTCGGCTTCACGGCCGCGCGCCTGTGGGGGCACGAAACGGGGCTGCGCGCGCTGGCGATCGCCGCATCGATGGCCTGGATCGCCGCCAACGGCCACTTTCTGTCGCTCGACGCCGGGCTGATGTTCTTCCTCACGCTCACGTTGTGTGCCTGGCTGATGGCGGAGCAACAGGCCACACCGGCCGACGCGGCCACGCGGCGCAACTGGGTCTGGCTCGCCTGGGTGGGCATGGCCGGCGCGGTGCTCAGCAAGGGCCTGGTGGGTGTGCTCATCCCCGCTTGCGTGCTGCTCATCAGCGCTGTGTGGCTGCGCGACCTGGGCCTGTTTCGGCGCCTGCATGGGTGGTCGGGTGCGGCGATCTTCCTGGCGCTGACGGTCCCCTGGTTCGTGCTGGTGTCACAGCGCAACCCCGGTTTCGCCGAGTTCTTTTTCGTTCACGAACACGTTGAACGCTACCTCAGCAATGTTCATAAACGCGAGGGGGCGTGGTGGTACTTCGTGCCGATCCTGCTCGTCGGGATGTTGCCCTGGACCAGCACGCTGCCCTGGCTGGCACGCCGCGATCGGGTCGATGAGCCCGACGCCGAGCGGCGGGCGCGCGGCCTGCTGATCGTCTGGTCGGCGTTCGTGTTCCTGTTCTTCAGCGCCTCGGGGTCCAAACTGCCGTCGTACATCCTGCCGATGTTCCCGGCCCTGGCTTTGTTGATCGCGCCGCGGCTGCGCCACGCGCAGGCTGCATCGCTGCGCTGGCACTTGCTGTTACCCGTGCTGGCGTGGGCTGGCATTTTGATGGCGTCCCTGCAGGTGCACCGATTTGTTGCCGCCGGCACGGAGGTTGAGGCACTGGCTGAGTTCAACCGTGTGCTGCGGATTGGGGGCTTGCTGTTTTTCGCAACAGCCGCGATCGCATGGTGGCTGCTTGCGAGGCGGCGGGTCACGGCGGCCGTGTTGTGCCTGGCGCTCGGCAATTTGGGGGCCACATTGATGGCGCTGCATGCCCACGACGCCTTCAACGAGATCAAGAGCGCCGATCGCCTGGCGGCCACGCTGCGTCCGCTGATCGACGAGCGCACGCCCGTGTTCGCACTGCGCAGCTACGACCAGACCCTGCCGTTCTATCTGCGGCGCAGCGTCGTGCTGGTCGACTACGTGGATGAATTTGCCTTTGGGCAGCGGCACGAACCGGACAAGTCGCTGGCCACGCTCGACGCATTCGTCGCCCGCTGGCAGGCCCTGCCACAGGCGGCGGCCTACATGACCCCAACCACCTGGCGCGAGTTGCGCGAGCGCGGCGTGACTATGCGCCCGGTCTACCAGGACGCACGCCGCCTGGTGGTGCTCAAGCGATGAAGGGCGCCGACTTCTTGTGGGTGATATGCGGCGTGTTGCTCAACGCGGTGGCGCAGTTGCTGCTCAAGGCCGGAGCATCGAGCACCGGGCCGATCCTGATCGGCGCGCCCGGGACCGCACTGGCCCGCAGCGCACTCGACCTTGCACAGCACCCGGCGATCCTCGGCGGGCTGGCCTGCTACGCGGTCAGCGTGGTGGTGTGGATCGTGGCGTTGTCGCGCGTCGATGTCAGCATCGCCTACCCGATGCTGTCGATCGGCTATGTCGTCAACGCGCTGCTGGCGGGTTGGCTGTTCGGCGAAGACGTCAACGCGCAGCGCTGGCTGGGCATTGGCGTGATTGTGGTGGGCGTGGTGCTGGTGGCACGAAGCGGGAGCAATCCATGAGCCGCTGGGCCGTCCCCGAGGCGAATACCGCAGTGCGCAGCACGGAGGTTGCCTGATGAGCCGCTGGGCCGTCTCCAAGGCGAATACCGCAGTGCGCAGCACGGAGGTTGCCTGATGAGCCGGCACGCACGGCGCAAGGTGCGGCATTGAGCCCGCTACCGTTTCTGCCGTTCACCCGGCCGTCGATCGACGAGGACACCATCGCCTCGGTGGCCGAGGTGCTGCGCTCGGGCTGGCTCACCACCGGGCCGAAATGCGGCGAGTTCGAGGCGGCGCTGTCGGCGCGCTTTGGCGGCCGGCCGGTGCGGCTGGTCAACTCCGCCACCGCGGCGATGGAGCTGGCGCTGCGCCTTTGCGGCATCGGCCCGGGCGACGAAGTGATCACCACGCCCCTGAGCTGGGTCGCCACCGCCAATGTGGTGCTGGCCGTCGGGGCGACGCCGGTGTTTGTCGATGCCGAGCCGGGCCGCCGGCTGATCGACCTTGACCGCATCCAGGCCGCAATCACACCGCGCACCCGGGCGCTGTTGCCAGTCGACCTGGCCGGCCTGCCAGTCGATCGGCACCGGCTCTACGCCATCGCTGGTCAACACGGCTTGCGGGTGATCGAGGATGCCGCGCAGTCGATTGGCGCGCGTTGGGGCGCACAAGAGATCGGCGGCTTCGGCGACCTGGTGTCCATCAGTTTCCACGCCAACAAGAACCTGACCTCGGCCGAGGGCGGCTGCCTGGTGCTCAACACCGAGGCCGAGGCGCGCCAGTTCGAAAAGCTGCGTTTGCAGGGCGTGACGCGCCTGCCTGATGGCACGATGGACGTGCAGGCCTGGGGCGGCAAGGCCAACCTCACCGACGTGGCCGCGGCAATCGGCCTGGGCCAGTTGCGCCAGCTTGACGCCTTCAC
>JAYSVE010000401.1:0-4146 GCA_043718725.1 Methylibium sp. | reverse complement strand
AGGAGCCGCATTCGGTGCCGCAGCGCAGGCGCAGTTGCAATTGGGCGAGCCGTTCGTCGGCCGAGCCGGTCGCGGCACCGAGTGCGGCAACGATCTGCGGCTCGCTCACGTCCAGGCAGTTGCACACCTGGCGCCCGCGCGGCGGCGCGGCCGACGGCGGCTTGGAACGGCTTTCGAGCAGCGCGCGGCCGAAGGCACGCGCCGGTTGTTCGTCTTGCAGCAGCGCCAGCACCCAGGCCTGCGCGCGCGTGTCGCCGGCCAGCATGAAGGCTTGCAGGCCGGCGGCCGCGCCGCCATCGCCGATCAACATGGCGCGGCGCTGGCCGCGCCGCGGGTCGGTGTAGCGCAGTACCGGCGCGCCGTGCAGGCCCAGCGCCTGTTCGACCTCAACGAGCACGGCGTCGGCCACCGCCGCGCTTGCCGCGGCACGGAACAGCAGGCCGATGCGCTCGGCGGGTTCGCGGCCGAAGGGCACACAGGTGGCGTAGTCGAAGTCGCCAAAGCGCTCGGCCAGGCGTTGGCGCACGCCATGCACTTGCGCGGCGGGCAACCAGGCGGCGGCCAGCAGGTTCCACGGCAGGCCGGCGGCTTCGATGCGCACCGCGCTGTGCTTGAGTTCGGGCTGTTTGGACTGCGGGCAGAAGGCCGGCGTGGTCAGGCCATTCACCCCCAGCATCAATTCGCCCTTGGCGCTGCGCCCGCCGACAAACTCTTGGCCCCAATGCATGGCGACGAAGGCCTGGGCCGGCGCGACGCGGTCGCTGGGCTGCACCGGGAGCACCAGTTCACCGCGGCGCGAACGCAGCCGCACCAGGTCGCCGGCGCTCCATTTGCGCCGCGCCAGCTCTTGCGGGTGCATCTCGATGCTGGGTTCGGCGGCGTGACCGAACAACCGGCCCAGCGTGCCGGTGCGGCTCATGCCATGCCACTGGTCGCGCAGCCGCCCGGTGTTGAGCGCGACGGCGAAGCGCGCGTCGCGCGGCTCGCTGACCGGGCGGTAGGCGGGCGCATGGAAGCGCGCGCGGCCGTCGTCGGTGGCGAAACGACCGTCTTCGTACAGGCGCGCGCGGCCGGCGCTGGCGCCTTGCGGCATCGGCCACTGTTGCGGTGTGGCCATCGCGGCGTAGCTCATGCCGGTGATGTCGAGGTCGCGGCCGCGGGTGCTTTCGCGGTGCTCGTTCCACACCGCTTCGGCAGTGTCGAAAGCGAACAGGCCGGCGCCGTTCGCGCGGCGCGGTGCCTGCGTGGCTTGCAGCCGCTGTTCGAGCCGCCTGGCGAAATCGACGCCGATGGCCCAGTCGTGCCGCGCCTGGCCCGGCGGCGCCACGGCCGGGCGCACGCGGCTGATGCGGCGTTCGCTGTTGGTCACGCTGCCGTCCTTTTCGCCCCAGGTGGTGGCCGGCAGCAGCAGGTCGGCGTGGGCGCAGGTGGCGGTGGTGGCAAAGGCCTCCTGCACGACGACGAACTCGCAGCGCTGCAACGCGCGCCGCACGGTGGCTTGATCGGGCATCGACTGCGCCGGGTTGGTGCAGACAATCCACAGCGCGCGGATCTGGCCGTCGGCGGCGGCCTGGAACATCTCGACCGCGCTTTTGCCGGGCGCCGCCGGCACAGCCGCCGCGCCACCTTGCAGGCCCCACAGCGCCGCCACCTCGGCGCGGTGCGTGGCGTTGGCCAGGTCGCGGTGCGCACTCAACTGGTTGGCCAGGCCGCCGACCTCGCGCCCGCCCATCGCATTCGGTTGGCCGGTCAGTGAAAACGGCCCGGCGCCGGCCTTGCCGATCTGCCCTGTCGCCAGGTGCAGGTTGATCAGCGCGGTGTTCTTGTCGGTGCCGCTGCTGCTCTGGTTCAGGCCCTGACAGTACAGCGACAGCGTGGGGCCGCGGCGCGATCCAGCCGCGTCGACGCTGCCGGCAAACCAGCGCGCCGCCTGGACGATGTCGGCCTCCTTCAGCCCGCAGACCTGGGCCACGTGTTGCGGCGAGAACTCGCGCACGCGATCGCGCAGCGCCGCGAAGCCGGTGGTGTGGGCTTCGATGTAGGCCACGTCGGTCAGCCCCTCCCACAGCATCAAATGCAGCAGGCCGTGGTACAGCGCCACGTCGGTGCCGGGCAGCAGCGGAAGGTGCAGGTCGGCCACGTCGGCGGTCTCGGTGCGGCGCGGGTCGGCGACGATCAGCTTCATGCCGGGGTTGGCGCGGCGCGCGACTTCGAGCCGGCGGAACAGCACCGGGTGCGCCCAGGCCATGTTCGAGCCGGCGATGAACACGGTCTGCGCCAGGCCGATGTCGTCGTAGCAGGCCGGCGGCGCGTCGGCCCCGAGCGAGGCCTTGTAGCCGGCCACCGCGCTGCTCATGCACAGGCGCGAATTGGTGTCGACGTTGTTGGTGGCTATCAGGCCCTTGGCGAGTTTGTTGAAGACGTAGTAGTCCTCGGTGAGCAACTGGCCCGACAGGTAGAAGCCGACCGCGTCCGGGCCATGCTGCTCGATGACGCTGGCGAAGCGCTCGGCCGCGTCGCCCAGCGCGTCGTCCCAGCCCACGGCCCGCGGCGCCGCGTCGCGCGAGGCACGCCGCATCGGTTGCAGCAGCCGCGTCTGCTGCGTGATCGCGCTCGATGCCGTCAGGTGCAAGCTGCTGCCCTTGCTGCACAGGCGGCCCCAGTTCGCGGGGTGCTCGGGGTCGCCGCGCACGCCGGTGATCTGCGCGCCTTGCGCGCCCGGCTGGGTCTGGATGATCACGCCGCAACCCACCCCGCAATACGGGCAGGTCGAGCGGGTTTCCCGCATTTCGGCGCCCTCAGCCACGATGGGAATCACGCCGCCGCCCGGGCCTTGTGCGCAGGCGCGACGGGCTGGTCCAGCGCCAGCGTGTTCAGCTCGTCGGCGTCGAGGTAGACCCGGCCCGCTTCGACCTTGACGTGAAAGCTCACGGTGCAGCCCATGTCCGGCGCGCGCGCGCAACCGTCGCTCAACTGGATCGTCCAGTTGTGCAGCGGGCAGGCCACGCTGTGGCCGAAGACGATGCCCTGGCTCAGCGGCCCGCCCTTGTGCGGGCAGCGGTCGAGCAGCGCGAACACCTGGTCGTCGGCGGCGCGGAACAGCGCCACATCAAAGCCCTGCGCGCGCTGCACGCGGCGCGAGCCCAGCGGGCTGATGTCGTCGAGGTGGCAGATGGGTTTCCAGTTCATGTCAGTCTCCGACCGTCAGGGCATTGAACTGGCGCGCATCAACCGCCGCCTTGTCGAAGTCGAACCACGGGTCGGGCTCGCCGTCCAGCGAGAACTGCAAGCGCTCCCACAGAGCCTTGCGACCGTCGGCGTCGTCGAGGATTTTTTTCTTCACATGGTCCAGCCCGACCCGGGCGATGTAGTGCACGGTGCGCTCCAGGTACCAGCCCTCCTCGCGGTAGAGCTGGCAAAACGCGCCGGTGTACTCCAGCACCTCCTCGGGCGTCTTCAGCTTGACGAAGAAATGCGCCACTTCGGTCTTGATGCCGCCATTGCCGCCCACGTACATCTCCCAGCCCGAGTCGACGCCGATGATGCCGACGTCCTTGATGCCCGACTCGGCGCAATTGCGCGGGCAGCCGCTGACCGCGAACTTGACCTTGTGCGGCGCGTACATGCGCCACATCGCGCGCTCCAGGTCCTTGCCCATCTGGGTGCTGTCCTGCGTTCCGAAGCGGCACCACTCCGAGCCGACGCAGGTCTTCACGGTGCGCAGCGCCTTGGCGTAGGCGTGGCCGCTGGGCATGCCGATGTCTTTCCACACCGCCGGCAGGTCTTCCTTCTTCACACCCAGCAGGTCGATGCGCTGGCCGCCGGTGACCTTGACGGTGGGGATGTTGTACTTGTCGGCGGCATCGGCGATGCGGCGCAGCTCGCTGGCCGTGGTCTCGCCGACCCACATGCGTGGTATCACGCTGTAGGTGCCGTCTTTCTGGATATTCGCATGGCTGCGTTCATTGATGTAGCGGCTTTGCGGATCGTCCTTGGCCTCCTTGGGCCAGGTGCTGATCAGGTAGTAGTTGACGGCTGGCCGGCAGCTGGCGCAACCGTTCGGCGTCTTCCAGTCCATGAATTTGAAAGTCTCGGCAATCGTGAGCAGCTTGTTGGTGCGAATGGCATCACGCACGGCCTGGTGCC
>JAYSVE010000041.1:0-2398 GCA_043718725.1 Methylibium sp. | reverse complement strand
GGCGCTGCGCTACGTGGTGTCGGGCGGCGAGGCGCTGGAGCCGGACCTGGTGCGCGCCTTCCGCGCCCGCCTGCCGGCGGCCACGCTGGCCAACTGCTACGGCCCCAGCGAAGCCTCGGACGACGCGACCCACGGGCTGCCGGATCTGTCTGGCGACGGCGCCGGCAACGACAGCGCCAGCGTGCCGATCGGCCGCCCGATCGCCAACGTCCAGTGCTATGTGCTCGATGCGCAATGGCAGCCGCTGCCCATCGGCGCGGCCGGCGAGTTGTTCATCGGCGGCGCCGGCCTGGCGCGCGGCTACCTGAACCGGCCCGAGCTCTCGGCCGAGCGTTTTGTCGCGCACCCGTTCGCGCCGGGCGAGCGCCTGTACCGCACCGGCGACCGGGCGCGCTGGCGTGCCGACGGGCAGATCGAGTTCCTGGGCCGCATCGACTTCCAGGTCAAGATTCGCGGCCAGCGTATCGAACTGGGCGAGATCGAGGCCACGCTGAACGCCCAGCCCGGCGTCCACCAGGCCGTGGTCGTGGCGCGCGCTGACGCCGGCATGACGCGGCTGGTGGCCTACGTGGTCGGCCAGGGCCAGGCGCTTGAGCCGGCGGCGCTGAAAACGCACCTGGCCGGGCTGTTGCCGGAAAGCATGCTGCCGTCGGCCTGGGTGGTGCTGCCCGCGCTGCCGACGCTGGCCAACGGCAAGATCGACCGCCAGGCCTTGCCGGCACCGCGGTGGGGTGGCGCCGCGGCGACGCGGGTCGCGCCGCGCACGCCCACCGAACGGGTCGCCTGGGAGGTCTGGCGCGAGGTGCTGCGCACGGCCGAATTCGGCGTCCATGACAACTTCTTCGAGCTCGGCGGGCAGTCGTTGCTGGCGACCCAGGTGATGTCGCGGTTGCGCGCGGCGCTGCGCATCGAGTTGCCGTTGCAGGTGTTGTTCGACGCGCCGACCGTGGCCGGCCTGGCGCTGCAGGCGGACCAGGCGGCGCTGGCGGGCATCGGCCCGAACGCGCCCATCCCGGCGCGCGGCCACGACGGCGCCGTGCCGCTGTCGGCGGTGCAACGCAGCATGTGGCTGGCCGAACAGGTGGAAGGCCAGCACGCGGCCTACCACATGCCCAGCGCCGAGCGCCTGGTCGGCCGGCTGGACGTGGCCGCGCTGGGCCATGCGCTGCGGGCGCTGGCGCAGCGCCACGACAGCCTGCGTCTGTGCATCGGGGTCCAGGCCGGCGTGCCGTTGCAGCGCCTCGACGACGCCGCCGCGCTGCGCCTGGAATGCATCGACCTGAGCGCGTTGCCGGACGGCGCGCGCCAGGCCCGGCTGCGGGATTTGCTCAAGGCCCGCTCCGACGCGCCCTTCGACCTGGCCGTGGCGCCTCTGGGGCGGGTGCTGCTGATCCGGCTGGCCCCCGAGGAGCATGTGCTGCAGTTGGTGCTGCACCACCTCGTCAGCGACGGCGGCTCGGCGCAACTGTTGCGCCACGACCTGGCGTCGCTGTACCAGGCCTTCACCCAAGGCAGGCCGGCGCCGCCGCGCGCCGGCAGCGTCGGCTACCTGGACTACGCCGCCTGGGAGGCGCAGCGCATCGCGTCGGGGGCGCTGGCCCCGCACCTGCGCTACTGGACCGAACGCCTCCAGGGCCTGGTGCCGCTGAACCTGCCGTTCGTCATCAACCCGGGTGCCGGCCCCGGCATCGGCAGCCGCGCCCGCGCACGCTCGCGCGCCAGCGACGTCGAAGCCGTGGGCGGCGATGGCGGCGCCGTCGTGGTCACCGACCCCTGTCTCACGCTGAGCCTGCCGCCCGAGGTCGCGCACGCGCTGGCGGCCTTGGCGCTGCGCGGCAGCGCGACGCTTTTCATGCTCTACGTGGCCGCCTTCAAGCTGCTGTTGATGCGCTGGTGCGACCAGCCCGACGTGGCGGTGGGCACCCCGATCGCCCGGCGCGACCGCCCCGAGCTCGCCGACCTGGTGGGCCCGCTGCTGAACACGCTGGTGCTGCGCACCGACCTGTCCGGCGACCCGAGCTTCGAGGCCTTGCTGGCGCGCGTGCGCGACACCGCGCTGCAGGCCTACCGCCACCAGGAGCAGCCATTCGACGGCCTCGTCGCCGCGCTGAACCCGGCTCGCATCGAGGGGCGCAACCCGCTCTTCGACGTGCTGGTCAACGCGCTGCCCGACACCGACGAGCGCCAAGGCGAATTGCCGCTGGCCGGCCTGTCGAGCACGCCGATCGAGGCCGATCTCGGCCCGGCCAAGTTCGCCATCACCCTGTACATCGGCGGCCAGCCCGGGGCGTCGCGGTTCGCGCTGCATTACCGCGGCGCGCTGTTTGCGCCGGGCCAGATGGCGGCCTTGCTGGACCAGTACGGCCACCTGCTGGCGCAGATCGCGGCCCGCCCCGGC
>JAYSVE010000005.1:0-5745 GCA_043718725.1 Methylibium sp. | reverse complement strand
GCGGCGCCGTCCTGGGTTGCAGCCAGCGCGACACCTTGGCGATCAGTTTGGCGCGGTCGAACGGCTTGACGACGAAATCGATTGCACCGGCTTTCAAGCTGTCGACCACCACCGTGCCTTCGCTCTTGCCGGTGATCATGATCACTGGCACCTCGGAGAATCCCGGCACCGACTTGAGGCGTCGCGTGACGTCGATGCCGTTCATTTCGGGCATCTGGACATCCATCAGGATGAGATCCGGCAGGCTTTTGCCCACCGCCCTGAGGGCCTCGGAGCCACTGGCGGCGAACACCAGCCGAAGGTCTTCGGATTCGAGAATCCTGGCCACCATCTTGTGCTGGAACACGTCGTCGTCGACCACCAGCACCGTGGGCGGAACCTGGCGCGCCAGGGCGCCGATGGCACGCGCCGATTCGATGTGGGGGACGCACGCCTGCTTGAAATCGTCGACCCAGTGCTTGATCGGCTGCATGGACTCGACCGCCGCCCGCAGTGGCGGGTAGACCTGCTCGCGCCCGACCCGCGCCAGCTCCAGCGCCAGGGCCGTGGCGTCGTCGGCCAGCGCACCCCCGCTCAAGCGCCGCGAGAGCCCGTCCAGCGCCGTACCGACGCGCAGCTCGGCCTGGTCGATGGCCTGGCTGGCAATGTCGAGATGCTGCGAGCCCACGGAGATCTCCCGATCCAGCAAGTGCTCCAGCGCCGCCACGCGGCGTGCCTGGGCGGCGAACTGCGCCACCGACGGTCCGGCCCGCGCCAACAGCGCAAGTTCGCGCAGCGCGTGGTGCACCGACATGCGCAGGCGTGGCGCATCGTGGTTCATCGGCCAGAACAGCACGTAGTCGTCGAACGACTGCCTGATGCACAGATCGGACACCTGCCGGAGCTGCGCCTTGTCGCACAGGATCACCGTGCGGTGGTCATGGGATTGAATCTTGCCGCTCAGGCGATAAAGCCCCAGGCAATAGCGCTCTGCCTGCTCCAGCTCGTTGAAGGCCAGCACCAGCACCTGGGGCATGCGAAGGTCGAAATCGGCCACCGCCTTGTCCGGCTCGGTGGACGTGAAGACACTGTCGAAGTTTTCCGCCAGCAGCGTCTTGACCAGCGCTGCGTGGCTGGTGTTGTCCGAGGCAACGAGGATGATTTGGGTGCTGGGCGCGGCGTTGACCATGAAGCGCGTCCGGTTCAGGCCGTGACCTGCAACTCGTTCCGGACCCGCAGCGCCCAGCCGTCGATCCACACCGGCAGCGCCTCGGCGGGCATCGGTCGTCCAATGAAATAGCCCTGCGCCATGCTGCAGCCGGTGCGGCGCAAAAAGTTCCAGTCGTCCAGGTCCTCGACGCCTTCGGCGACGAAGTCCATGCCCAACTGTTTGGCCAGGCCGAGGCTGGCGTCATAGATGGCCCGCAGGGTTTCGTCGGCACAGGCGCCGTGGACGAAACCGCGGTCCACCTTGAGTTCGTCGAACGGGAAGTTGAGCAATTGCGCGAGCGACGAATGGCCGGTGCCGAAATCGTCGATCGACAGGCTGAAGCGCTTCAGGCGCAGGCGCGCCAGTACTTCCAGCGGGATGCGCAGGTCCTTCATCAGCCGGCTCTCGGTCACTTCCAGCACCACGTGCTCCGGCGACACGCCGCAGGCCGCCGCTTGGGTGGCGACAAAGTCCGGGAAGTTCAGCGATCCCAGACTGTCCATCGACACGTTGACCGCCACCCGCAGCGCCAGACCCAAGTCGCTCCAGCGTTTGACATCGTCCAGGGCGGCACGCAGCACCACGGCGGTCAGGTCGTCGATCAGGCCATGCTCTTCGGCCACGCCGATGAACTGGTCCGGATACACCATGCCATGCACCGGGTGGCGCCAGCGCACCAGCGCCTCGACGCCATGGACCTGGCCGGTTTGAACGTTGACCTTGGGCTGGTAGTGGTTCACGAACTCGCGGTTGACAATCGCCGCCCGCACCTCGTCGGCGCTGTACTCACGCTTGGCCAACTTCGGTTTAACGACCCGCTGCGGCGTCCACTTTTCCAGCAGGCCGGACAAAGCCTGGCGCGTCACCGCCTTGTGCAGCCGACCCACCACGTCCATGCGGTGGGCCCGCACCAACGCCTCGGCGGTCTGCAGCATGCGTTCGTTTTCGCCGCTGACCAGGATCAGGCTGCCGCCATAGTGGCGCTCGACCAGGTGGCGCACGAACTCGACGCCGTCCATGCCGGGCATGTTCAGGTCGAACAGGATCAACGCCGGCACGCCGGTCGGGCCGTCGATCGAGTCCAGCGCATCGCTGCCACGGGTGCAGGCGGTGATCTCGGTGAAGCCCATGGCCGCCAGCATCAGGCCGAGCAGCTTGAGCATGAACGGGTCGTCGTCCAGCAGCAGGATTTTCTCGCTGAACTTGCTGGCCATCGCGGGGCTCGCTGGCGGTCGGATCGGGTTGGATGTCATGTGTGCGACAGGCTCAGGAACGCGTCGACCGCTTTGATTTCGGCCTCGAACTTCGGCAACAGATCCGCCAGGGTTTCGAGGCGTCCCGTCTGGCCGGCCACCTCAAGGCTGGCGCACAGCTCGCCCAGGGCCAGCGCGCCGACCGAACGGGAGGACGATTTTAGCCGGTGCGCGATGGCCTCCACGTCGGCGCCCTGGCCGGCCTGGCAGGCCGCGCGCATCTGCGTCGCAGCCTCGCCCGCGCTGGCGCGGAAATCCCGCAGAAAATCCTTGACGACCTGCGGCTCATCCCCCACCAGGGCCTGCAGCACGCGCACATCCACCACCAGCGCCGACGCTGGGCCAATCGCTTCGGCGCGCACCGGCGCCGGCCTGGCCGTTGCCGGCACCCATTTGGCCAGCATCGCCTTCAGCGCGACGAGCTGCACCGGCTTGGTCATGTAGTCGTCCATGCCCAGATCAAGGCAGCGTTTGGCTTCGCCCTTGAGCGCGTTGGCGGTCAGGGCCACGATGGGCATGCGCCGCTGGCCCGCCTCGGCCTCGCGGATGGCGGTGGTCAACTCATAGCCGTCCATCTCCGGCATGTGCAGGTCGGTCAGCAACAAGGGGTAGTCGCGCCGCCGCAGGCATTCCAGCGCCTCGCGGCCGGTGCCGGTGATGTGGGCCATGAAGCCGAGCAGGTCGAGCTGCTTGCGAATCACTTTCTGGTTGATCTCGTTGTCCTCGGCGACCAGGATCAGGCGACCCTGGGCACTGGCGTCGCGCAGGGACAGCGGCGCGGGCAGGGTGGCGCCATCCGAGGTCGGCGGCTCCGCCGCGTCGTGCGACGCGAGCCAACCCGCGGCCAGCGCGACGGCCTGCACGAAGACGGCACGCTGCAGCACTTCACGGTCCAGCGTGACAAGATCGGCCGCCATGGCCCGCGGCTGGCGACGGCGGCCGCGCTGCAACACGACGAAGCGCGCCTGCAGATCCGGCCGGGTGCTGGCCGCGGCGCGCCATTCGGCCAGCGCAACGCACGGCGCGGCGTCGGCGTTGGGGTCGGCGTCGTCGTCGTCGTCGTCGAGCATGACGCCGATGCACAGTCCGCGCGCGCCGCGGTCCAGCGCTTCGAAGGCCGCCCGCCGGTTCGGCACCCGCTGCACCGTGGCGCCGGCGTGCGCAAGGTAGACCGCCAGATCGTCGGCCTGGCCCTGCGGGCGGCCCGCGATGACGCAGCGCAGCCCGGCCAGTTGGATGTCAGCGGATTCGATTGCGGCATCCGCCGGCAGCGGCGTCAGCGGCAGGCGCACGGTGAAGGTGGAACCTTGGCCCGGTTCGCTGCGCACGCCGATCTCGCCCCCCATCAAAGCGACCAGGCCGTGCGAAATGCTCAAGCCCAGGCCGGTGCCGCCGAAGCGCCGCGTGGTGCTTTCGTCGGCCTGGGTGAAGGGCGTGAACAGCCGGGCCAGCGTCGCGGCGTCCATGCCGATGCCGTTGTCGACCACGCTGATCTCCAGCAGCGCCTGGAGCGCGCCGCGCTCGACCAGGCTGGCGCGCACCGACACCCGGCCGACCCGTTCCTGTGCGCCACTGAACTTGATGGCGTTGCCGGCCAGGTTGAGCAGCACCTGGCGCAGCCGGGTCGCGTCGCCCAGCACCTGCGCGGGAATCAACGGGTCGGTGAAGAGCGTCAGTTCGACCCCCTTGCTGCCGGCCAGGTGGTCGAGCGTGTCGCAGACGCTTGCCACCAGGGCGGCCACGTCCGTGGGTTCGCTGTCAACCTGGAAATGACCCGCCTCAATCTTGGAAAAATCGAGCACGTTGTCGACGATGGCCAGCAACGCATGGGCCGACTCGCGCACCGTCTTGACGATCTCCACCTGCGCGCTCTTCAGCTGGCTTTGCTCCAGCACGTCGATCATGCCGACCACGCCGTTCATCGGTGTGCGGATCTCGTGGCTCATCGTCGCGAGGAAGGCCGACTTGGCACGGTTCGCCTGTTCGGCGGCTTCCTTGGCCGCGACCAGTGCCTGTTCGGCCTGTTTGCGCACGGTGATGTCGGTGTAGGTCGTCAGCATGCTGCCATCGGGCAGCGGCACGCCGTGGACTTCAATTGCGCGCCCGTTGGGCCGCACGCGCTCGAATCGGTGCGGCTTCGGGTGGCGTGCCAGCGCCATCCGCTCGGCGACGAGCGTGCATGAATCGCCGGCGCCGTAGTCACCGCGTTCGGCGTTGTAGCGGAAGACCGCCTCGAGTGAGGCGCCCTGGTGGAACACCCGCGCCGGCAAGTCGAGCAACCCCAGGCAGGCTTGGTTGGCGACGGTCACGACCAGGTTGCGGTCCACCAGCGAAACGCCCGCCGGCAGCGCTTCGAGCAGGGCGCGCAGGTTGGCGGCTTGTTCGCGGTTCCTGATCTCGCTCGTGCTCAATGCCACGGCCGCGAGCCGGCCTTCGTCGGCCTGGCGCCTGAGGATACGGTCGGCATGCCTGACGATCAGGAACAGGACGCCGTAGAGCAGCAGCAGAACCGTCAGGACTCCGGCCACGACCGTTCGCTGGGTGGTGTCGATCCTGGCCAGGAACGGCGTGAGGTCCTGGTACAGCTGGACGACGGCCTCGGGTTGCGCCGCTCCGTTGGTTCGCAGCGGCAGGTAAGTGGAGAGAACCTCGCGATCGATGAGGACGTTCTCGAAGCCGCTGAAGTGATCGCGCCGCGTCATCTCGGTGGTGGCCCGGCCCGCCTTGGCCGCCAGAAAGCCGGAATTGCCGCTCTTGTCCTCGCCGATCTGGCGTGCATCGCTCGAAAACACGGTGCGCCCATCGAGCGTGTAGGCCTTGAACTTGATGATTGAGGTTCCCTTGACGATGGCCCGAATCGAATCGTGCAGTCTCACGGTCTGTGGATGGGCCCTGAGCTGATCGGCGGACAGCCCAGGCGCCAGCGCCAGGAACGATCGCCATTGCTCGGCGGATGCGTTGGCGAACACCTGGGTGATCTCGCGATTGCCGGACTCCCCGAGCCGGACGGCGTCGTCGATCGCGAATTGTCGGTACAGCATGCTCAGCCCGATCGAGGCCGCGATGATCGACACGAAGCTCGCGATCGAGAAGTAGCGCATCAACTTGAACATGCTGGCGTCCGGGGGGTCACGGCAGCGACGAAGCGAGGAAATCGTCGACGGCTTCGAGTTCGGCCTCGAACTTCGGCCACAGATCCGCCAGGGTTTCGAGGCGTCCGGTTTGGCCGGCCACCTCGAGCCCTTCGCACAGCTCGCCCAGGGCCAGTGCGCCGACCGAACGCGAGGATGACTTGAGCCGGTG
>JAYSVE010000400.1:0-1790 GCA_043718725.1 Methylibium sp. | reverse complement strand
GGCATGGTCTTTGACGACCACCGGCTCCAGCCCCACCAGCCGGGCTTCGAGGGTGCACTGAATCTCGTCGGGGTGGGTCTTGACGTGGCTGTTCGTGTCGGCGAGGTGGGCTTCGACCCGGGTCACCTGCTCGCCGAAACGGCCAAGCGCGACTTTCACGACGCTCTCCAGGTGCTCGGCCATCTGATGGCGTCCATCGACGTGCGGATCGGTGTTCAACAAGACTTGCATGGGCTTCCCGGGAAGTGATCAGCGGCGGTTTCGCGCGCCGCGAACGCGCTTGCACCGGCCTCAGCCGGCTCTGGCTTTTCGCGACGGCACTGGCGCCGTGCCGCGGCTCCAGACATCGATCACCTGGCTGGCCGTGTCGGCCTGTATCCAGGCCACCCGACGCTTGGCCTTGGCCATGGAGCGTCCTTGCAGCGACGCCGCCGCCAGGTTGACCGCGCCTTGCCAGGCGCTCATGAATGGGTTCTTCGGGGTCCACGGATTGCGCATGTCGGCCTTGGTTCGACGACCCCTGCGGCCGCTTCCACCGATCATGCGGGCCCGCTCGAACGCTGTCACCGACCCGGCAGCCCGATCTGGTGTGGTCCTTTTCCTACGCTCCGGCGCCCGCAATGAGGGTCATCCCCAGGGCACCATTCATGGATTCTTGACGGCGGTCAAGCGTCCAACGAGATCCTCGCCCGCACCATTCCCGGCGCTGAGTCACGAATCGTTTTCCGCAGACCCCAGTGTCTGCACCGACCCCAGGACACTCCATGATCAACGCGTTGCAACTCGCTTCATTGGTTCGTCCGGCGCGGGCCTTGTGCGCCGCGTCGATGGCACTCGCCTTCGCCGCCCCGGCCTTCGCGTGGGAGCCCACCAAACCGGTCGAGTTCGTCATTCCGGCAGGCACCGGTGGCGGCGCCGACCAGATGGCCCGGCTGATCCAGGGCATTGTCATCAAACACAAGCTGATGAAGGAGCCGCTGATCGTCGTCAACAAGTCAGGCGGCGCCGGCGCCGAGGGTTTCCTGGCCGTGAAAGAGGCCAAGGGCGACCCGCACAAGATCATCATCACGTTGTCGAACCTGTTCACCACGCCCATGGCCACCGGCGTGCCGTTCAACTGGAAAGACATGACGCCGGTGTCGATGATGGCGCTCGACCAGTTCGTGCTGTGGGTCAATGCCGAGAGCCCGCACAAGTCGGCCAAGGACTACCTGGCCGCGGTGAAAGCCGCCGGGCCGAACAAGTTCAAGATGGCCGGCACGGGCTCCAAACAGGAAGACCAGATCCTCACCGTCGGCCTTGAAAAGGCCACCGGCACCAAGTTCATCTACGTGCCCTTCAAGGGCGGCGGCGATGTGGCGGTGCAACTCGTCGGCAAGCACGTCGACTCGACCGTCAACAACCCCATCGAAGCCGTGGCGCAATGGCGTGCCGGCGCCCTGCGCCCGCTGTGCGTGTTCGACGACGAACGCATGCCCTACAAGGCCAAGGTCACCGACACCCAGTCCTGGTACGACATCCCGACCTGCAAGGAGGCCGGCGTTGCGACCGACTACGTGATGCTGCGCGGCATCTTCATGGCGCCCGGCGTCAGCGCCGATCAGACCGCCTTCTTCGTGGACCTGATGAAGAAGGTGCGCGACACGCCGGACTGGAAGGAGTACATGGAAAAGGGCGCCTTCAACCAGACCTTCATGGCCGGTGCCGAGTTCGGCAAGTGGCTCACCGACGCCGAGGCCATGCACCGCACGCTGATGACCGAGGCCGGTTTCCTGGCGCCGAAATAGGCC
>JAYSVE010000399.1:0-4158 GCA_043718725.1 Methylibium sp. | reverse complement strand
TGAACAGATCGCTGCCACTCGTGCGGCCCGGGTACTCGCGCTCCTGGTGCATGCGGATGGTGCCGTAGGTGCCGTTGTCGACGACGATGCTGATCAGCCTGCCCTGCCCTGTGCCGGCTGCGTAGCCGGTTGCGGTGGCCAATTCCTGGCCGGTCATCAGGAAGTCGCCATCGCCGGCCAGGTTGATGACGGTTCGGTTCGGGTACAGCAACGAGGCGGCCACCGCGGCCGGCAGGCCGTAGCCCATGGCGCCCGAGGTCGGCGCGAGCTGGGTGCGCCCGGCATGCTGCAGGCCGGGATAGCGGTAGTAGCGGTGCAGCCAGCCGCTGAAGTTGCCGGCGCCGTTGGTCAGCACGCTGTCGCGTGGCGCCAGGCGCGCGATGACCTTGACCACCTCGGCCATGTCCAACGGCGAGACGGGGTTGGCGGTGTGATTGGCTTCGTAGTCGGCGTGGGCCGCGGCGGTCCAGTCAAGCCACGGCAGCAGGGCCGGCGGTGCCAGCGTCTCCAGCGCCTTGGCCGCGCAGGCCATGGACGACTGCAGCAACAGGTCGGCCGCGTACACCCGGCCCAGTTCTTCGGCACCGGCGTGGATGTGAATCAGTTTCTGGTCCGGGCGCGGCGCCTTCAGCAGCGTGTAACCGGCGGTGGTCATCTCGCCCAGGCGCGCGCCGATCGCGAGAACCAGGTCGGCGTCGACCATGCGCCGGGCCAGTTTCGGGTTGATGCCGACGCCGATGTCGCCCGCGTAGTTGGGGTGCCGGTTGTCGAACAGGTCTTGAAAGCGGAAGGCGCAGCCGACCGGCAACGCCCAGTTCGTGGCGAAGCGTTGAAGTGCCTCGCAGGCCAACGCATCCCAGCCGCTGCCGCCGACGATGACCAGCGGTCGCTGTGCCGCCAGCAGCAGGCTGCGCACTTCGCGCAGCGCGCCGGGCGCCGGCCAGGCCAGCACCGGCTCGACCCGCGCCAGCACCGGCGCCTGCGTCATCGCGACCAGCATGTCTTCGGGCAGCACCAGCACCACCGGGCCCGGGCGGCCCTGCATGGCGGTGTGAAAGGCCCGCGCCAGGTACTCGGGCAAGCGGTCCGCGTCTTGCACCTCGGCCACCCACTTGGCCAGGCCCAGCGTACCGGGGCCGAGCATCTGGCGGTAGTCGATCTCTTGAAACGCCTCGCGATCGCGCTGGTCACTGGCCACCTGGCCGATCAACAGGATCATCGGCGTGCTGTCCTGAAACGCGCTGTGCAGCCCGATGCTGGCATTGGTGGCGCCAGGGCCGCGCGTCACGAAACAGATTCCGGGGCGACCGGTGAGCTTGCCCTGGGCCTCGGCCATGAAGGCGGCGCCGCCCTCCTGCCGGCAGGCAATGAAGCGGATCCGTTCGCGGTGTTCGTAAAAGCCATCGAGGACGGCCAGATAGCTTTCGCCCGGCACACCGAACACGGTGCCGACACCTTGCGCGATCAGGGCTTCGACGAGCGCGTGGCCGGCGAGGCGCGCCGCGGGCTGAGGTTTTTGCATGGCGCCGATGTTAAGGCGCACGCAATTGCCCAGCGCGGCCGCTCAAGCCGTCACGGCGGCAAGGCGCGTGCGCCGCACCCGCCGCACGTTGAAGGCGCTGACGATCAACACCGCTTGCAGCAACGCGATGCCGAGCCAGACCATCGAAGGACGCTGCCAGTCCATCAGCGTGCCGAAGATCAGCGGCGCCAGCGCCTGGCCGATGTCCAGCCCGGAATAGACCACGCCGTAGACGCGCCCGGTGGCGTTGTCCGGCGCCGAGCGCTTGACCAGCAGATCGCGTGAGGGCCCGACGATGCCGACACCAAAGCCCATGGCACCAAACAGCACCGGCACGGCCAGCGCGGGCAGGCTGGCAAAACCGATCAGCAACGCAATCGAGGCGCCGACACCAAAGCCGATGGCGACAATGCGCTCGCAGCGCGCCGGGTCCGAGGCCAGGAAACCGCCCGCCACCATGCCGCCGGCGCTGCAAACCATGTAGATGGTCAGGCACAGCGCCGCCACGTGCTCGGGCACACCGTGCAGTTGGCGCGCGGCTTCAGGCGCAAAGGCCTGCACGGCGCTAAGTGCGGCGGCATAGAAAAAGAAGAAACCAAAGCACATCCACACCGCTGGAATCTTGAGGAAATCCAGCCGGCCTTCGGTGGCCAGCCCGTCGCTGTGGCGGGATGGGTGGGCGACCGGCATGGCATCGAGGGTCAGCCGATGCCGGTTGAGCCACAAGACCAGCAGCACGGCCAGGACCAGCGAGCCCGCGCACGCCAGCGCCACCCGCCACGAATAGGCCAGGGTCAGCGGCACCAGCACCATCGGCGCGAGCGCCCAGCCCAGGCTGCCGGTAATGCCATGGATGCTGAAGGCATGGCCCAAACGAGAGGGGTGGACCTTGCGGTTGAGCAAGGTGAAGTCGACCGGATGGAACACGCCGTTGCCCATGCCCGCCAGCACCGAAAACAGCGCCAGCATTGCGTAACTGGTGCTCGCTGCGAAACCGAATGCCGACACGCCGAGCAAGCCCAGCCCGACGAACAGCACCGGCCGGGGACTGAGGCGGTCGACGACGAAGCCCGACAAGGTCTGCACGACGCACGACACGACGAAGAAGATCGACATCAGCAGGCCCAGCTCGGCGTAGCTCACACCGAACGCGTCCTTGAGCCACGGAAACAGCGGCGCCAGCAACAACTGGCTGAAATGGCTGCAGCCGTGGGCCAGGCCGACGAGGCCGATCAGCGCGGCCTCGCGTCGCATCGGTGGGCGGTTCGCGGTCGTGGGGTTCATGGACGGTTCGTTCGTGTCGGCGGCCGGATGAGACGCATCGCTTGGCCCGGCTCAAGCGTGGATTCTTGGCTGGATTCCTGGCTGGATTCAACGGCGCCGTGGTCTTGGGCGCGACACCGTCCACCGCCGGTTGCATTTGCATACACTTGTGGTTTCGGGCCGTGGTTTGCCAGTCCATCGTACCGAAGAAGGGAGGCTTGCATGTTTACGTCGCTGTTTGGTGATCTGGGTTCGGTTCTCGATCCGTTCTCGAAAAAGAGCCGCGCGGCGGGCGCGCGGGTTCGCCCCTTTGAAGTCACCGCGTCGATGGAGGCCGTGCCCGCCGACGAGCTGGGGCAACCGGTCGAGCGCCACCAGCGCGACCTGGTCGTCACCGGCTCGGCCGCCCATGCGCTGCGCGAGCATTTCGCATCGACCCGTGTGGACGTGGACTCGGCCAGCCAGGTGATCACGCTGCTCGACCCGACGGGCGTTTGGGCCGCATCGGTGATCCGGGCGTTGTCCGACGCGGGCGGCCAACCGATCGAGCGGCTCAATTTGCGCGAGCAGACCACCTTGCGCACGCTGGCGGTGGTCGAAAGGGCGCGGCTGGCCCGGCGCAACGAAGACACGCTGAAGGTCTATCACGCCGAAGTTCGGGTGCCGGGTCGCGACAACGCCGACATCCCGCTCGCACTGATGGAGAGAAGCCACCTGTGCGCGGTCATCGTCGGGACCATGACGCCTGCGGCCGTCGAGTCGTTGTTCAACTACTTGACCGAGGCGACGTCGCAGCCCACCTGGCGCTGCCCCAACCTTTTGTTCCTGTTGCCACCCAACGCGCTGTGGATGGCCGACAGGATCGCATCGTTGGCCTGGTCGAGCCGGGTTCAGGTGCATGCGTTGAATGAATCCCTGACCAGTGCCGCGACCGTCTGGAACGCCATGCTGGGGCAGTGGACGCGGGTCGTGTCGGACCGAAAGGGCTTGCCGACGGCGGGCTCGCCGATGCTCGGAACGCAGGAGTTTCCGATCAAGGTGGCCGACCTGGGGCCGCCGCTGTCGCCGGGGTCGAACGGGCTCGGGCACGAGGCGGGCATTGCCGAGGCGTATCTCGCCGCGCCGATGCTGCGCGCCGCCCGCAAGGACCTCGACGCCGCGCACGCAAAACGCTCGCTCGCGGAGTTGCTGGCCATTGAGGGCTTGCTGTGCTGTGCGGTGGTCGACTCGGCCAGCGGCATGGTGCTGGCGCATGAGCAATGCGAAGCCAGCGATGTGGACATCGATCGCGCCGCCGCCGGCTGCACGCAGGTGCTGCGCGCCCACCGCCTGGCCGCGCGCAGCATGGGCTTGCCGGACCACATCGAAGAGGT
>JAYSVE010000398.1:0-1791 GCA_043718725.1 Methylibium sp. | reverse complement strand
CGGGCGCGGCCTTGCTGCTCAACGCCGAGGGTGTGTTCACCGCCGTCATCGCCTGGGTTGTGTTCCGCGAGAACGTTGATCGCCGCATCTTCATCGGCATGCTGGCGATCATGGCCGGCGCGGTGGTGCTGAGTTGGCCCGGGCAGGCCCGGTTTGGCGCGGCGCTGCCGGCGCTGGCCGTGCTCGGCGCCTGCCTGGCCTGGGGCATCGACAACAACCTCACTCGCAGGGTTTCGCTGACCGATGCCGCCTGGCTGGCATCGGTCAAAGGCCTGGCCGCAGGCACGACCAATCTGGCGTTGGCGCTGGCGCTCGGTGCTGCCTGGCCCTCGGCGCCGCGGGTCACTGGCGCGCTGGCGGTGGGTCTGCTGGCCTACGGCTTCAGTTTGATGCTGTTCGTCGTGGCCTTGCGCCACCTGGGTACGGCGCGCACCGGCGCGTATTTCAGCGTGGCTCCGTTCGTCGGTGCGCTGGTGGCGGTGCTGGGTTTGGGCGAGCCGGTGACGGCGCCGCTGGTGATTGCCGGGGCCTTGATGGCCGTTGGCGTCTGGCTGCATCTGAGCGAGCGACACGAACACGGTCACACGCACGAAGCTTTGCAGCACGAACACGCGCACGAACACGACGTGCACCACCAGCATGCGCATGACGTCCCGCTTCCCCCTGTCTTGCCGGGCGCGCCCGTCGTTTCGCACACACACTTGCACCGCCACGAGCCGCTGCGTCACGATCACGCACACTTTCCGGACGCACATCACCAGCACGACCACCCCTGATGGGGCGTCGCTCGGGTTTTGGCCTCTTCACGGCGCTGGTGAGGCCGCGCGTCGTGGACGGCGTCGGCCTGTCGCTCACGCGCCCGCTGGTCGACGCTGGGCTGGTGGCCTGGGTGGAACCACCGACGGCAGCCTGCTGCGCGGGCGTGAAAACCTCAGCTTCTGGGTGGAGGTGCATCGTGCGGTGGCGCCACACACCACGGCCGTTGCCTTTGCCTTGTTGATCGATGCAGGGCCGACCTGCCGACGCGCCGCCACCCGAAGTGTTTGAACGATCGCTCTTCAAAGCAGATGCTCGGGAATCAGTGCGCCGAGCACGGCACGCCACAGTTTCAGCCACGGGCTGGACGCCGGCTCGAGCCGGTGCACGACCGCCTGGCCGTCCTCCTCGGTGTGCCATTCGAGCCGCTGTGTGCCACCGGCCGGTGCCAGTTCGACCCGGTACGCATGGTGCGGGTCGCTGGCCTCATCGAACAATGCGGCCAGTTCCGACGCCAGCTCGGCGCTGTGTACCGTCAACCACAGCTCACTGTTGTGCAGGCGTGAGCGCGGGTCCTGGTTCAGCGACCCCACGATGGCACGCTCGCGGTCCTGCACCACGATCTTCGCGTGCAGGCTGCCCGCCGTGGCATGAAGCCAGCGGTGCGTCCGCCCGTGCCCGGATTCGATCTGCGGTCGCATCTCGAACAGTTCCACACCGCTGGCCAGCAGCACCGCCCGTTGGCGCGCATACCCGGCATGGGCCGGGAGCGAATCGGTCGAGTCCAGCGAGTTGGTCAGCACCGCGACCCGTATGCCACGTCGGCGCATGTCGGCCAGATGGCTCAGGCCGTCCTTTCCGAACACGAGGTACGGAGAGACGATCAGCAGTTCGGATCGCGTGCGAGCCCCCCCCGGGTGGTCTCCGATCCAGCCATGCTCGATGCCGGAGGCGACGGAGATTTTTTTCCCCTCGGGCAGGTCGAAGCTCATGTCGGCGTCGGCCCAGATCAGCGGGCCGATCTTCAAGCGCAGC
>JAYSVE010000397.1:0-4172 GCA_043718725.1 Methylibium sp. | reverse complement strand
TTGTTGCGCTCGTCGACCAGGCGGATCTTCACGCCGTTGTTCAGGAAGCTCAGCTCGCGCAGCTTCTTGGCGATGATGTCGTAGTGGAAGTCGATGTTCGAGAAGATCTCGAGGTCGGGCAGGAAGTGCACCTCGGTGCCGCGCTTCTCT
Organism: Methylibium sp.; assembly: GCA_043718725.1. GTDB lineage: Bacteria > Pseudomonadota > Gammaproteobacteria > Burkholderiales > Burkholderiaceae_C > LGRD01. Next base: position 4,022 of record JAYSVE010000397.1, on the reverse strand, counting down.
GTGTCGCCGGTAATCTTCATCGGTGACACGTCGAAACCTTCGCGCGCTTCGATCACGCGGTCTTGCGGAAGGCCTTGCTTGAACTCCATGAAGTGCGTCTTGCCGTCGCGGCGCACGGTCAGTCGCAGCCACTTGCTCAGGCCGTTCACGCAGCTCACGCCCACGCCGTGCAAGCCGCCCGACACCTTGTAGCTGTTCTGGTTGAACTTGCCGCCGGCATGGAGTTCGGTGAGGGCAATCTCGGCCGCCGAACGCTTGGGCTCGTGCTTGTCGTCCATCTTCACACCGGTGGGTATGCCGCGGCCGTTGTCGGTGACGCTGATCGAGTTGTCGCTGTGGATGGTGACGACGATGTCGTCGCAATAACCCGCCAGGGATTCGTCGATGGAGTTGTCCACCACCTCGAACACCAGGTGGTGCAGGCCGGTGCCGTCCGAGGTGTCGCCGATGTACATGCCGGGGCGTTTGCGCACCGCCTCAAGGCCCTCGAGAATCTGGATGCTGCCTTCGCCGTACGCCGCGCTGTCGGCGGCATATTGGGTGGATCTGGTGGTGGCGTCGGTGGCGGAGGGGATCAGCCTGGCTGCCTTGGCGGCATCACTTTGCAGGTCGTTCTTCGGGATGTTCGGAAGCTCACTCATCAGGTCATTCACTCTCGGTTCGGGCTGTCGGCGTCAACGTGGTGCTGGGTTCAGATGCGCATCGGCATCACCACGTACTTGAAGCCCGCTTGCTCGGGAACAGTGAGCAAGGCGCTCGAGTTGTTGTCCTGCAATTCCAGCCTGACCATCTCGACACTCATGTTGCTCAACGCGTCGATCAAGTAGGTCACGTTGAAGCCGATCTCGATGCTGTCGCCGGCATAGTCGATCTCGAGTTCCTCCCGAGCTTCCTCTTGTTCGGCATTGCTCGATGCGATCCGCAAGACACCGGGCTCGATGTTGACCCGCACCCCTTTGAACTTTTCACTGGTGAGGATGGCCGCGCGCTGCAAACTGGCCAGCAAGGGCGCACGACCCAAGGTGACGTGGTTCTTGTGGTTCTTCGGGATGACGCGTTTGTAGTCGGGGAACTTCCCCTCGACCAGCTTGGTCACGAATTCCATGCCGCTGAAGCTGAACTTGGCCTGGTTGCCGGCAAAGCGCATCTCGATCGGCGCATCCGGGCTGTCGTCTTTGGTCTCGCCACGCAACAGGCGCTGCAACTCCAGCACCGTCTTGCGCGGAAGAATGACTTCCTGTTTCGGAATCTCGACCTCGAGCACCGCCTGGGCCAGCGCCATCCGGTGACCGTCGGTGGCGACGAGGATCAGGCTCTTGCCCTCGGCGACGAACAGGATGCCATTGAGGTAGTAGCGAATGTCGTGCACCGCCATGGCGAAATGGACCTGGTCAATCAGCGACTTCAAGGTCTTTTGCGGCACGCTGAACATGGGCCCGAAATCAGCCGCTTCCTGCACCAGCGGGAAGTCGTCGCTGGGCAAGGTCTGCAAGGTGAAACGGCTCTTACCGCCTTGCAGGGTCAGCTTGTTTTGATTGGCGCTGAGCGAGACGGTCTGGTCACTGGGCATGGACCGAAGGATGTCGATCAGCTTGCGCGCCCCCACGGTGGTGGCGAAGTTGCCCAGGTCTCCGCCCAGGTCCGCGGCCGTGCGGACCTGGATTTCAAGATCGCTGCCGGTGAACTCGATGTGGCTGTCGGTCTTGCGGATCAGCACATTGGCCAGCACCGGCAAGGTGTGGCGACGCTCGACGATGCCAGCCACCGACTGCAGGGCGCTCAAAACTTTTTCTTGTGCTGCCTTTAAGACAATCATTTGAACCTCTTAACTTAGTCGTATTAGTAGAGCCGGGCGTTTTCTGTGGACAAGGCTATTTTCGCCTTATCCATCAAGCAGTTAGGCCCCTGAAAACCATGTGTGCCGAGGCCCTGTCCAGACAGGGACGGAAGTACAACAACTTTGCCGAAGCGCCTTGGCCTGTGGACAGGTTCAGGGTTGTCAGAAACTTATCCCCAACCTTCTCTCTTGACAGCCGGCGCATGTACTGTCAGCCCTTCAGCGTTTGCTCGAGCACGTGCAATTGCTGGTTCAGCTCGGTGTTCTTTTGTCGCTCCGCGGAAATTTTTCGCACGGCATGCAGCACCGTGGTGTGGTCGCGGCCACCAAACAACTCGCCGATCTCGGGCAGGCTTTTTTGCGTCATCTCCTTGGCCAGGTACATCGCGATCTGACGCGGCCTGGCAATGCTGGCGGGCCGCTTCTTGCTGTACATGTCGGCAATCTTGATCTTGTAGAAGTCAGCCACCGTCTTCTGGATGTTCTCGACCCCAATCTGCCGGTTCTGGATGGACAGCAGATCCTTGAGCGCCTCACGCGCCAACTGGATGTTGATTTCCTTCTGGCTGAAACGCGAATACGCCAGGATCTTGCGCAACGCGCCTTCGAGCTCGCGCACATTCGCGCGCACGTTCTTGGCCACGAAGAAGGCCACGTCCTCGGGCATCACCGTGGCTTCGATCTCGGCCTTGCGCATCAGGATGGCGACACGCATTTCAAGCTCGGGAGGCTCGATCGCCACGGTCAGTCCGGCGTCGAAACGCGAGGTCAAGCGCTCATCGATGTCGACCAAACCCTTGGGGTAGGTGTCGCTGGTCATGATGATGTGCGCACGCTTGGCGAGCAGCGCTTCGAACGCATTGAAAAACTCTTCCTGTGTGCGCTCCTTGCCGGCAAAGAATTGAACGTCGTCAATCAGCAGCAGATCCACCGAATGGTATTTGGCCTTGAGTTCATCGAATGTCTTGCGCTGGTAGTTCTTGACGACGTCGGTGATGAACTGCTCGGCGTGAAGGTACAAGATGTGCGCATCTGGCTTGTCAGCGAGCAAGGCGTTGCCCACCGCATGGATCAGATGAGTCTTGCCCAAACCGACACCACCGTAGATGAACAGCGGGTTGTACATGACCCCCGGCGCGCCGGCCACATGCAGTGCCGCCGTGCGCGCCATCTGGTTGGCGCGCCCTGGCACCAGGGTATTGAAATTCAGACTGGGGTTGAGGCGGCTGCGCGAAGGCAAGAGGGACACATTGGGCGAGTGCGCCGCAAAGGCGCGGTCGCTTTGGCGGCGCGCTTCGACACCGGCCGGGACCGCCCCTTGGACAAGGGCGCGCGCAACGAAAGCGTGCACCGGCTTGCTTGCCGAAATATCCAGCACCGTCGCGGCGGGGGCGTCGCGTGGCGCAAGCGTCATGTCCAGACGCACCGGCTTGCCGGCAATTTCGGACAGCACGGCTTCAATCCGCCCAGCGTACTGGTTTCGAATCCAGTCCAGCTTGAAGCGGTTGGGAACCCGTACCGTGACAACCGCGCCCGCGTCGCCTTGTTCAGTGACAAGGGCTGCCGGCAATGGCCGAATCCAGGTGTTGAATTGTTGTTCAGGCAACTCGGCGGCGAGTCGTTCGCAGCCGCGCTGCCAGAGGTCAGCGCTCATATTGTGATTGTGGAAAACTTGTCTCGTGAGCGGCTGCATTGTACTTCCCAAGGCAGCGGGAAGCGCAGTTATCCACAGATGGATTTTTTCAGTCAACCCTTGCCTGAGGGGTTGAAAAATGGGCGTTCATTGACTTGACGGGTGCTTCTTGGTCTAATGCTGGGTTCCCCAGCGGGGCCCTTGGCGATCCCGGAATCCGGGCTGGCGCGGGCGAGGGGTGCTTTGACGGACCTGCCTCGGCCAGTTGACGAGCCGACCCACCCGATGCCGCAGCATCCAACTCAGCGATCTAAGAAGCGATCATGAAACGCACCTATCAAGCCTCCAAAGTTCGTCGTGCACGCACCCACGGTTTTCTCGTTCGCATGAAAACTCGCGGTGGTCGTGCCGTCATCAACGCGCGCCGCGCCAAGGGCCGCAAACGCCTCGCCGTCTGAGGCTTGCACCCACGCTTCTTGTCTTCGGGCCGTCTCGGGCCAATACCATGACCGGTCGAATCGTGCGATCGGCTGACTTCGAACGTGTTCTCGG
>JAYSVE010000396.1:0-1799 GCA_043718725.1 Methylibium sp. | reverse complement strand
ATGGCCAGGCCGCCGCGGGCATGGATCGCCTCGATCGCGGGTCTGAGATCGCGCACCTCGCCGTCGACACCGGGGTATTGCAGCAGCACCGCGAAAGCGTCGGCCTCGCCGGCCGTCTCGGCGGGCCCGGTGGTGACCGCGATGCCCAGTGGCGCGGCGCGCGTCTGCACGACTTCCAGGGTCTGCGGCAACACGTCGTCGGCCACGTGGAAGGTGCTGGACTTGCTCTTGCCCACCCGCAGCGCCAGGGTCATCGCCTCGGCGGCGGCGGTGGCTTCATCGAGCATCGACGAGCCGGCGATCGCCATGCCGGTCAGGTCGCAGACCATGGTCTGAAAGTTCAGCAGCGCCTCCAGTCGACCCTGCGAAATCTCGGCCTGGTAGGGCGTGTAGGCGGTGTACCAGGCCGGGTTCTCGAGCACATTGCGCAAGATGACGCCGGGCGTGTGCGTGGCGTGGTAGCCCTGGCCGATGCAGCTCTTGAGCACGGTGTTGCGGGCCGCGATGCGTTTGAGTTCGGCCAGCGCCTGCGCCTCCGAAGCCACGGCCGGCAGCAGCATCGCCTGGCTGCGCACGATGCTGCGCGGCACGATGGCTTCGATCAGCGCACGGCGCGACGCCGCCCCGATGACCGACAGCATGTGGCGCTCATCCGCCTCTTGCACGCCGATGTGGCGGGCGACGAACTCGGCGGGATTCTCAAGCTCGCCGAGCGGCTTGTTGGCGGACATCAACATGGGGGGACTTTCTGCCGCCGCGCGGCACTGCCAAGGAGCACTCAGCCTCTTGCGTTCTTGACGAGCAGGTCGTAGGCGGGGCCGTCCATCAACTGCTCGAACTCGGCCATGTTGTTCAGATGCACCTTGAAGAACCAGCCGTGCCCCAGCGGGTCGGTGTTGGCCAGCGAGGGGTCGGCGCGCAAACCTTCGTTGACCTCGACCACTTCGCCGCTCACCGGCATGTACAGGTCGGCCGCGGCCTTCACCGACTCCACGATACCGGCCACTTCGCCCTTCTTGAAGGAGCGGCCCACAGCGGGCAGATCGACGAAGACCACATCGCCAAGCGCGTCCTGGGCGTGGTGGGTGATGCCGACCGTCGCGGCTTCGTGGTCTTCGATGTTGATCCATTCATGGTCGTTGGTGTACATGGTGGTCATGGGCGCTCCTGGGGATAAGGGCTGTCTGCCGCGGCAGCAGCCGGTGGGGTTGAACGTGCGACGCGGTTCACCCGCGAACATAGCGGTGCGGTGTGAACGGCATGCTGCTGACGCGCATGGGCTGCGGCTTGCCGCGAACGTCGGCATAGACCTCTTGGCTGGGCCGGGCGTGGTTGGCAGGCAGGTAGGCCATCGCGATCGGTTTGTTGATCGTGGGCGACAAGGTGCCGCTGGTCACGACGCCCAGCCTGTGGCCTTGCGCGTCGTGGACGACCGCGCCTTCGCGCACCGGGATACGCTCCAACCCGACCAGGCCGACGCGCTTGTTCGTCACCCCGCGCGTCAATTGGCCATCGATCACGTCGGCTCCCGGGAACCCGCCGGCGCGCTCGCCGCCGGCGCGACGCACTTTCTGGATCGCCCACGCCAGGCCCGCTTCGACAGGCGTCGTGGTCGCATGGATGTCGTGGCCATACAGGCACATGCCGGCCTCCAGCCGCAAGGTGTCGCGCGAACCCAGCCCGGCCGGCCGCACTTCGGGTTGGAGCAGCAGCGCCCGGGCCAGGCCTTCGGCTTGCTCCATGGGGACCGAGATCTCGAAGCCGTCTTCGCCGGTGTAGCCGGAGCGCGTCACAAAGCA
>JAYSVE010000395.1:0-4174 GCA_043718725.1 Methylibium sp. | reverse complement strand
CCGGGTCGAGCACGCTGCGGCGCATCCAGTCCCGCAACGCGTCGTCGTCGCGCTGCATCAGCAGTTCGGGCGGCACGCCCCACATCTGCGCGAAACGCTGGTTGCAGTGGCGAATGCGGCCGGACAGGTCGGTCACCAAAATGCCGTCGGCGGTGGATTCGAGCGTGGCGGCGAGTTGCGCGGCGGCGACTTCGAGCTCGCTTTGCGAGCGCACCTGCTCGCTTCGATCGTGCAGCGCCACCACGTACAGGTCCAGCCCCGGCGTCGGTCGCACCCGGCTGACGCGCCGGGTCACGGGCACGGCCCGGCCGTCGAAGCGGCGCACCTGGGTGTCCGATTCGATGTCGTCGCGGGTGCCGTCGGCCACCTCGCCCCAGAAGCACAGTTCCTCGGGGGTTGCGGCCAGCTCCAGCACCTGTTTGCCGACCAGATCGGCGGCCGGCACCGCCAGCAACTCGCCGGCGGCGCGGTTGGCGCCGACGATGCGCAGGGCACGGGCGTCGACCAGCCACACCGCGTGCAGCATGCCTTCGATCAACGCTGCCAGGGCAGGCAGCGCAGAGCAGGCCTCAGGCAACCACAGCGGATCGGCGCCGCGACTCATCATGCCCACTCGCCGACAGCGCGCGCCGGTTCGAAAAAGTACACCACCCGCTTTGCGGGCGCCAGGTAGTCGAGCGCGGGGGCCGGCAGTTGCAGCGGCTTGAGGCTGCGCCGAATACCCACCTCGGCCAGGTTCTGAAGATCGACCACCAGCGCTTCGGCGCGCGGCACCGCGGCATCGAAGACCAGCAGGCGCGGCTTGAGCGGTTGGCTCGCGTTGCCATTGACGACCAGGGCGAAGCGGCCGTCGCTGAGCTGCACGATCGAGCCCGGCGGGTAGATGCCCATCATCTTGATGAAGCCGCCGAGCAGCGCGGCATCGAAGCGGTTTTGCTCGGCGGCATACATCAGCGCCAGCGCCTCGTGCGGCGTCACCGCCTTGGCCGCCTGGTTCGGATTGCACAGGTTGTCGTAGCGGTCGACGAGGGCGACGATGCGCGCCGGCAGGGTGGTCTGATCGCTGCCCAGGCCGAGCGGAAAACCGCTGCCGTCGCAGCGTTCGTGGTGCTGCGCCAGCACCAGGGCGGCGCCGGGCGGCAATTCCATTCTGCGGGCCTGGGCCACACCCTGGGCCACATGTTGGCGGTAGTGCCCGACTTCCTCGGCGACGAGGTGGTCTTCGAGTTGGCGCGCCCGCGCGGGCAGCGCGATCTTGCCGATGTCGTGCAGCAGCGCGCCCACGCCCAGGTCGAGCATCTCGGCCGCCGGCAGCCCCAAGCGGCGGCCCAGCAACAGCGACAGGATGGTCACGTTGAGGGCGTGTGCCGACGCCTGGTCGCCGGCGGTGCCGCCAAGCAGTTGGATGCACAGGTCCTGCTCGCCCAGCATCTTGTCCTGCAAGGCGCGGGACAGTGCCTGGGCCTGGCTGGCGGCGTCCAGCGGTTGGGGCAAGACCAGCCCGGTGAGCGCGTCGCAGGCGCTGGCGGCTTCGATGAACTGGCGCTCGCAAAGCACCAGGGCCGCGCGCTGGCGGGCCCACTGCGGGTGCTGCGCCAGGCGTGCCGCCGCGTCCGGCGCGGGCAAAGCCGCGGGCGCAATGGCGGCCGTTGGCGCCGCGACGCGGGGCTTAGGTGCCGGTGCGTCGGCGTCGGCGTCGGCGTCGGCCTCGTCGGCAGCGCCTTTTTCGCTGAACTGGGGCTCCCAACGCACTCGCTTCAGGCCCATTGCACGAATCGTCGCGATCTGCTCGGCCGAGGCAATTCGGAACCGGCTGAGGGGAAACGGATGTGCCATCCAGCCGCCGTCGAGGTGCACGACCATCCCCACTTTCAGAGCGTGGACGTCGATCAGCTCACGGGACAGGGTTGCAGGCATGCGTGGTGCCTGCGGTCAAGGGGTCCGCAAGGACTGCGCTCTTCTTCGGCCGTTGCCGCGGTGACTTTAGAAGCTCCCCGCTGGGTCAGGGTGGCGCGACGGCGGCGTGGCGCAGTTCCGCGAAATAGTTGGCCTTTGCCGCGCCGGGCGCGATGCGTTCAAGGCCAGTCTCAACGCCTATTCGTAGCGCCGCGCGTCCTCGATCACCCGGCCGTCATTGGCCAGGCCGCCGGGCTCGCACAGGCGCACCTCGCCGCGCAGCTTGGTCACGTCGCGAATGCTTTGGGCGATGCGCTCCGACAGGCCTTCCTCGGCATGGCCCACCTCGACATGCAGGACCATCAGGTCGTTGGCCATCTCGCCGCTGATCACCAGGCGGGCCTTCCCTACCTCGGGGTGGCGGCGGGCGATGTCGGCCACCTGGGCCGGGTGCACGAACATGCCGCGCACCTTGGCGGTCTGGTCGGCGCGACCCAGCCAACCTTTGATGCGGGTGTTGGTGCGGCCGGTCGGGCAGGTGCCGGGCAGCACGGCGGAGAGGTCGCCGGTGCCGAAACGGATGAGCGGGTAGTCGGGGTTGAGCGTGGTCACCACCACCTCGCCGACCTCGCCGGCCGGGACGGGGTCGCCGGTGCCCGGGCGCACGATCTCGACGATCACGCCTTCGTCCAGCACCAGCCCTTCACGGGCCGGGGTTTCATAGGCGATCAGCCCCAGGTCGGCGGTGCCGTAGCTCTGATAGGCGTCGACGCCGCGCGCCAGCAGCCAGTCGCGCAGCGACGGCATGAAGGCCTCGCCGCCGACCGAGGCCTTTGTCAGCGACGCCAGGGCCACGCCCATCTCGGCGGCCTTTTCCAGGATGAGCTTGAGGAAGCTGGGCGTGCCGATGTAGCCGGCCGGCGCCAGCTCGGCCATGGCCATGACCTGTTGCTCGGTCTGGCCCGTGCCGCCGGGAAACACCGTGCAGCCGAGCGCGTGGGCGCCGGTTTCCATCATCAGCCCGGCCGGCGTGAAGTGGTAGCTAAAGCAGTTGTGCGCCAGGTCGCCGGCGCGGAACCCGGCGGCGAAGAGGGCCCTGGCCATGCGCCAGTAGTCGGCGCCAAGGCCTTCGGGCTCGTAGATCGTCCCCGGCGAGGCATAGACTCGCAAGGCACCGTGTCGCTGCGCTTTCAACGGGCCCCAGCCGATGGTTGCGAAGCCGCCGAACACATCGCTGGCGCGCAGCGCCTTCTGGCGCTCCAGCAACTGGTGCTTGCGTGTGACCGGCAGGTGCGCCAGCGCGGCGCGCGAGCGGATGGTGGCGGGTTCCACGTCGCGCAGCAACTCGGCAAACGCGGGCGCGTGCGCCTTGGCATGCGCCACTTGCCGGGCCAGCCGCGGCATCAGGTCGGCCTCGCGTTGTTCGGGAGCGCGGGTCTCCAGGGCGTCGTGGTGGGTCTTCTGGGCGAGGGCGGCGGTCATGGTGAAATCTTCAGTCTTCAATCGTCGTCAGCGCGGCTGGCGCGGCGCTTGGCGTCGTCCACCAGCTTGCGCTGGGCGGGCGGCGTGTCCACCGGGTAGCGGTCGAAGCCCGAGGCGCCGGGTTTCTTCAGGTCGGCCACCAGCACGCCCTGCTCGGCGTGGAAATGCACAAACGCGGCGCCGCGGCAATAGAAGATGCCGGGCTTGACTTCCTTCAGGCTTTTGATGTCGCGCAATTGGCGCAACAGCGGCTGCACGGGCTCTAGCGCCTTGGCGTCTGCGTGGGCCATCGTGTCGTTCTCCAAGACTACTTTGGGTGTGCGTCAGGCCAGCGCAGGTGAAGCGAAGCGACTGGGGGGCCGTCACGCCAACCAGCGCTTGCGGCGCTTGTAGCTCTTCACGTCCTTGAAGCTCTTGCGCGCGTCGCCGTCCTTGCCCGAGCCGCCGGTGCCGAGGTAGAACTCCTTCACGTCCTCGTTTTCACGCAACTCACTGGCCACACCGTCCATCACGATGCGGCCGTTCTCGAGGATGTAGCCGAAGTCGGCATAGCGCAGCGCCATGTTGGTGTTCTGCTCGGCCAGCAGGAAGGTCACCTGTTCCTTGGTGTTGAGGTCCTTGACGATCTCGAACACCTCTTCGACGATCTGCGGCGCCAGCCCCATCGACGGCTCGTCCAGCAGCACCATCTTCGGGCTGGCCATCAGCGCGCGGCCGATGGCGCACATCTGCTGCTCGCCGCCCGAGGTGTAGGCGGCCTGCGAGGTGCGGCGCGTCTTCAGGCGCGGAAAGTAGT